>JBEBTQ010000092.1:0-10088 GCA_040393685.1 Advenella kashmirensis
CGTTTGTGCGCTTTTTGAATCAACTGCTGCGCGACAAACAGCTGGGTGAGCGCGTTGTGCCGATCCTGGCCGACGAATCCCGCACCTTTGGTATGGAAGGATTGTTCCGCCAAATCGGTATTTATGCGCCGGAAGGCCAGAAGTACACGCCCGTAGATAAAAATCAGGTGATGTACTACAAGGAATCGGCTGATGGGCAGTTGCTGCAGGAAGGTATCAATGAGGCAGGCGCATTTGCTTCCTGGATTGCCGCGGCAACGTCCTATTCGACCAACAACCGCATCATGATTCCGTTCTTCATCTATTATTCGATGTTCGGATTCCAGCGTGTGGGTGATCTTGCCTGGGCTGCCGGCGATATGCAGGCGCGCGGCTTCCTGCTTGGTGGTACGGCAGGTCGTACAACCCTGAATGGCGAAGGTCTGCAGCACGAAGATGGTCACAGTCACATTCTTTCTTCTACCATTCCCAATTGCGTCAGCTACGATCCGACCTTCGCCCACGAAGTGGCAGTGATCATGCAGCATGGCCTCAAACGCATGGTGGAAGATCAGGAGAACGTGTACTACTACCTGACTCTGATGAACGAAAACTATCCGCAGCCTGGTCTGAAAGAGGGCGATGCGGAAGGCATTATCAAAGGCATGTACAAACTGCAGTCGACCACCGGCGGCAAAAACCACGTGCAGTTGATGGGCTCCGGCACCATCCTGCGCGAGGTCATGAAAGCGCAGGAACTGTTGCAGCAGGACTGGAATATTTCTTCTGATGTATGGAGTGTCACCAGCTTTACCGAACTGCGCCGTGAAGGTCTTGATGTTGACCGCCACAATCTGCTGAATCCGGATGCCAAACCGCAAGTTCCGTACATTACGCAACAGCTGGAAGGCACAGACGGTCCGATTATTGCTTCGACCGACTACATGAAACTGTTTGCCGACCAGGTGCGTGACTTTATGCCTAAAGGCCGCACGTATCGTGTACTGGGTACCGATGGCTTCGGACGTTCAGATTTCCGCTACAAACTGCGTGAGCACTTTGAAGTGGACCGTCATTTCGTTGTGCTGGCGGCATTGAAAGCGTTGGCCGACGACGGTGCCATCGAGAAGTCAAAAGTGAGCGAAGCCATTCAGAAATATGGCATTGACATCAACAAAGCCAATCCTCACCACGCATAAGGCAGATCATCATGAGCAATGTAATCGAAATCAAGGTTCCGGACATTGGCGATTTCAGTGAAGTCGAAGTCATTGAAGTGCTGGTCTCGCCGGGCGATAGCATTACCGAAGAGCAAAGCCTGATCACGGTCGAATCCGACAAGGCTTCCATGGAAATCCCTTCGTCTGCCGCTGGCGTGGTCAAGGATATTACCGTCAAAGTTGGCGATAAGGTTGCGGAAGGCAAGGTCATTCTGACGCTGGAAGCGGAAGGTGGAAAAGAGGGCGGCAATGACGGTGCATCTGCCGGCTCCGAAGGCGGCAGTAAAAAAGCCGACGCGGGTGATGACGCAGACGAACTTCAGGAACGCACACCAGGCGCAGATGATCCTGCGCAGCCTGCCGGCAAGGATAAATCTGCCGAAACAGAAGGCAGTGCAGATCAATCCGCTGGCGGGAGTGGTGGTTCGATAGAAGTGACCATTCCCGACATTGGCGATTTCAGCGAAGTTGAAGTGATCGAATTGCTGGTTTCACCTGGCGATAAGGTGACGCAGGAACAAAGCCTGATCACAGTTGAATCGGACAAAGCCTCCATGGAAATTCCGTCGTCAGACGACGGAGAGGTCGAAGCGGTACTTGTGAAAGTCGGCGACAAGGTCAGTAAAGGTACGGCCATCGTCAAGCTCAAGTCCGCCGGCAAAGGCAAGGAAGAATCTGCCAAGGCACCGGCAGCACAGAAACCCTCATCTGAACAGAAGTCGGCTTCGGGCGATTCCGCTGACGACAAGGCAGAGCGAGCACCCGCCGCTCAGGCCAAAGCGCCTGCGCAGTCTTCATCTGGCACCAGCCAGACACGGGTGTCACCCACGGCGGCTTTTGGTTCCGCCGTTTCAAGCCGCAGCCTACCGCACGCCTCCCCATCGGTTCGCAAATTTGCCCGCGAGCTTGGCGTGGATCTGACTCAGATTACCGGTACAGGTGAGAAACAGCGTATTACACAGGAAGATGTACGCAAATTCGTCAAGGCGGCCCTGTCCGTTGCGACCAGTACCTCTTCTACCAATACGGCCACTCAGGTGGGCGGCGGTGGCTTGAGCGTTCTCGACTGGCCGAATATCGACTTCACGAAATTTGGTCCGGTGGAAAGCAAACCACTTTCCCGCATCAAGAAAATTTCCGGCGCCAATCTGCATCGCAACTGGGTCATGATCCCTCATGTCACCAACAACGAAGTGGCAGATATCACAGATCTGGAAGCCTTCCGCGTATCCATGAACAAGGAATACGAAAAGGCTGGCGTCAAGTTCACGATGCTGGCTTTCCTGATCAAGGCCGTGGTTTCCGCCTTGCAGAAGTTTCCTGAGTTCAATGCCTCACTCAGCGGCGACAACCTGGTACTTAAACAGTACTATCACATCGGTTTTGCGGCCGATACGCCAAATGGCCTGGTTGTTCCGGTGATCCGCGATGCCGATAAAAAACCGGTCAGCCAGATCGCCAAGGAAATGACGGAGCTGGCAAAACTGGCGCGTGATGGCAAACTGTCTCCCTCACAAATGCAGGGTGGCTGCTTCTCCATCAGTTCGCTGGGCGGTATTGGTGGTACGGATTTCACACCGATCATCAATGCACCGGAAGTGGCCATCCTGGGTGTCTCCCGTTCTTCCATGCAGCCCGTATGGAATGGCAAGGAGTTCGCACCACGATTGATGCTGCCTCTGTCGCTGTCCTATGACCATCGTGTGATTGACGGTGCTGCTGCAGCTCGCTTCAATGCCTACCTGGCCGCAGTGCTGGCGGATTTCCGCCGCGTTCTGATCTGACGGGAGAAACACATGAGTCAAACTGAAATCAAGATTCCCGATATTGGCGACTTCGATTCCGTTGAAGTGATCGAAGTGCTGGTCGCAGAGGGCGATACCGTCAAGGAAGAACAGAGTCTGATCACCGTGGAGTCTGACAAGGCTTCCATGGAGATTCCATCTTCTGCGGCAGGCAAGGTTGTTTCCATTGCCGTCAAAGTGGGCGATAAAGTGTCCGAAGGTTCAGTCATTCTGACCCTGGAAGCCGCTGCTGAGGCGGCATCCGAAGACAAATCGTCGCCTGCCGCTGACAGCAAAAAAGCGTCAGCACAAGAAAATGCCAAGGCAGAAGAGGGCGACGCGTCAGCGAAGAAAGCTGACAAAGCGCCCGCCGCGAATCAGGGGCAAGAGAAATCGGCCGACAACAAAGCCGATGATGCGTCGGCCAGGAGCAAAAGCGATACCGAATCCAAATCACGCTCCCGCGATCCTCATGAAGGAGGCGAAGCCAAATATTCACCACCAGCTTCTGCACCTGCAGACGGATGTGATGTCCTGGTGCTGGGTGCCGGCCCTGGCGGATACTCCGCGGCTTTCCGTGCTGCCGATCTCGGTCTGAGCGTGGTGCTCGTAGAGCGCTACGCGACACTGGGTGGTGTTTGCCTGAATGTTGGATGTATTCCTTCGAAAGCATTGTTGCATAACGTCGCAGTGCTGGAAGAAGCCAAGCATCTGTCTGGCAACGGC
This sequence comes from Advenella kashmirensis, assembly GCA_040393685.1. GTDB lineage: Bacteria > Pseudomonadota > Gammaproteobacteria > Burkholderiales > Burkholderiaceae_B > Advenella > Advenella kashmirensis_C. The sequence continues at coordinate 3,710 of JBEBTQ010000092.1, forward strand.
ATCACCTTTGCGGAACCCACTATTGATCTGGAAAAGCTTCGCGCGGCAAAAGATAAAGTGGTGTCGACCCTGACCGGGGGGCTGACTGGCATGGCCAAGGCCCGCAAGGTCAAAGTGATTCAGGGCGTGGGAACCTTTGCCGATGAGCATCACCTGACAGTGAAAAAGGACGATGGATCGACAGAAACCGTTCCGTTCAAGCACGCTATCATTGCCGCAGGCAGTCAGTCAGTTAAACTGCCGTTCCTGCCTCAGGATGAACGGATTGTCGACTCAACCGGCGCATTGCAGCTAAAGAGTATTCCGAAGAAAATGCTGATCATTGGTGGCGGCATTATCGGTCTGGAAATGGGTACTGTGTATTCGGCTTTGGGTGCACGCCTGGATGTAGTGGAAATGCTCGATGGTCTCATGCAGGGCGCTGACCGTGACCTGGTTAAAGTCTGGCAGAAAAAGAATGAAGGCCGTTTCGATAACATCATGATCAAGACCAAAACCGTGTCGGCCGAAGCCAAGCCTGACGGTATCTGGGTCAAATTCGAAGGCGACGCGGCACCGGCCGAACCGCAGCGATATGACCTGGTTCTGCAGGCAGTGGGTCGCTCGCCCAACGGCGCGAAAATTGGTGCCGACAAGGCTGGGGTCAATGTCACGGATCGCGGTTTCATCGAAGTGGATGAGCAAATGCGCACCAACGTTGCTCACATCTTTGCTATCGGGGATATCGTTGGGCAGCCCATGCTGGCTCACAAGGCGGTCCATGAAGCCCATGTAGCGGCAGAAGCCATTGCCGGTCAGAAAAGCTATTTTGATGTTCGTGTCATTCCATCGGTCGCCTATACCGATCCGGAAGTGGCCTGGGCAGGTCTGACCGAAGAAGAGGCGAAAAAGCAGGGCATCAAATACGAAAAAGGCGTATTCCCCTGGGCTGCATCCGGCCGCGCCATTGCCAACGGTCGTTCCGAAGGATTTACCAAGCTGCTGTTCGATGCCGAGACGCATCGAATTATCGGCGGAAGTATTGTGGGCACCCATGCCGGCGATCTGATCTCAGAAGTGGCACTTGCCGTTGAGATGGGCGCTGACACGGTTGATATCGGCAAGACGATTCATCCGCATCCCACGCTTGGAGAGTCTGTTGGTATGGCTGCCGAAGTAGCTCACGGTACATGTACCGATCTGCCGCCGGTCAAACGTAAATAAATCCGGCAGTCTCACCAGGGCAGCAATGATCCTGTTGCTGTTTGTTTTTGAACACCCTTATTTTCGGCGAATGCCGAAATACAGGGTGTTTTTCATTTTGATGTCTTAAAATTCTGCTTTCAGGAATTTCAAATTCATCATGTCTGCAGCTCCTACAAGTACGCATTCACTGGCCGACTGGCTGGTCTATCTTGAATCCCTGCATCCCAAGCCCATTGAGCTGGGCCTTGAACGGGTCGCCCAGGTCGCGCAGCGGCTGGAGGTCATGCAGGATAGTGGTGTCAGAATTATCGTTGGCGGCACAAATGGCAAAGGTTCCACCTGCGCCATGCTGGAAGCCATCTATCTGGCAGCTGGCTACAAGACAGGCATGTATACCTCTCCGCATCTGATTGATTTTAACGAGCGCATCCGCATCCGCGGAGAGTTGGCTACCGACGCGCAGATCGTAGAACAGCTGGCCAGGATTGAAGCAGCGAGAGGTGACATTACGCTCACCTATTTTGAATACACAACCCTGGCTGCGCTGCTGCTTTTCAAGGAACATCAGACCGAAGTTGCTATCCTGGAGGTCGGTCTTGGCGGGCGCCTCGATGCCGTCAATATTGTTGATGCCGATTGTTCAATCATCACCAGTGTGGACATCGACCATACACAGTGGCTGGGTGATACCCGCGAAAAGATTGGCTGGGAAAAAGCGCATATTTTCCGCAAGGACAGGCCCGCCATCTGCAGTGATCCACAGCCGCCGGAATCGGTGGTGTCTTATGCAAACGAAATCGGGGCCGATCTTTGGCTGTTTGGCAGAGATTTCAATTATTCAGCAGACAAGCAGCAGTGGGCATTTGCCGGCCGAAATCAGCGTCGAAACGCACTGGCATATCCTGCCTTGCGCGGCGCGAACCAGTTGCTCAATGCCTCTGCGGCGCTTGCTGCTATCGAAGCCCTTCGCGACCGGCTTGCCGTACCTCAGCAGGCAGTTCGTCAGGGACTGATTCAGGCGGTATTACCTGGGCGCTTTCAGATCATTCCCGGACAACCTACCGTTGTGATTGATGTGGCGCACAATCCGCATGCGGCAGCGGTACTTGCTCACAATCTGGATAGCATGTCCTTTTTCCCATACACCCACGCAGTGGTTGGTATGGTCAATGACAAGGATTGTGATGAGGTCATCAGGAAGTTTGGCCGCAAGGTGGATTATTGGTACTGTGCCAGCCTGCCGGGCGATCGCGCGCGAACTGGCTCGGACATTGCCGAGCGCATCCGTAAGCTGGTGCCCGAGGACAACGAAGGGTTACCAGTCATAACCGTTTACGATTCTCCTGCGGCGGCCTTTGATTCTGCAAGTTCAAAGGCGTCCGAGAATGATAGAATAGTCGTGTTTGGCTCGTTTTTAACCGTCGCCGCCGTCTTGCAGCATTTGGGGCGTCCAGCCGTCTGAAGTATGGCTTCAAACAATCAGCTGAAGCCTATCTTCATCATCAGTCAGGAATAAGTTATGGGTTTATTCAATTCACAAGATAATAATCGGCCAGGACAGCGTCGGACCCAGTCCGATCAGGATCAGGCCAATGAACTGCGCGTGAAGGCAAGGAATCGTCTGATCGGTGCGATCATTCTGGTTCTTGCGGCCATCATCGTCGTCCCGATGGTACTTGATACCGGCGGCAAAGACACAACGCCAGAACCGGCCCAGAAGCCGCCTCTGGTATCGGGCGGCGGCAGTGATAACGGATCCCTGTCTGTCACAACGACACCTGGTGTTGAATCCAGTGGTCCTAGCTCAACTTCACAATCTGCCAATACAGATGGCAGCGTACCGGAAACACCGCCAGTCAATGGTTCCGTTGCTTCCGGCACGGCACAACAGCCTGGCTCAACGGAAACAACACCGGACGCCAGCGGTACACAGAATGGGGAAGTGCCTGGAACAACACCGGTTCCCGATCCCAATCAATCCATCGCCTCGGGTACGGCGAATCAGCCTGTAACGCCTGAAGCCCAGGCAGAGCAGGAAAAACGTGAGGCCGCAGCACAGGCCAAGGCACAGGCCGACGCAAAAAAAGCGGCTGATCGCAAGAAAGCGGCGGCTGCAAAAGCGGCAGAACAAAAGAAACAAGGTGGCATCAAGGACAGCAACCGTACTGATGACGGTGCGCGCGCCCTGGCCATTCTTGAAGGACGTGAACCCGAACCTGCCGAAAGAAGCAAACCCAGGGTAACATCCGGCGACTATTCGCTGCAGATTGCCTCTTATGGCTCCGCAGATGATGCACAAAGCCGTCGCAGCAAACTGGCTTCCGAAGGCGTATCCAACGTCTATGTGCAGAATTCTGTGGTCAATGGCAAGCAGATTTATCGACTCCGTGTCGGTCCATTCAAGTCTCGCGAAGCAGCACAGGCTGCGCAAACGCGCCTGCGGTCTCTGGGTTACGACAACGGTTTCATTTCGTCGAACTGATCTGCCTGAACCCAAGTGACCGAATTTGATTACACCTGCCTCGGGATCATTTTTATCTCGGGGCTGCTTGGTTTAATGAGAGGGTTTCTCAAGGAAGCCTTCTCATTAATCGCTTATGCCGCTGCATTTATTGGTGCAATCTGGTGGGGGCCTGTGGTTTATCCGTGGCTCATGCAGTACATCAGCAACGCGCTCATCAGCATGGGCATCGGTTACGCGGTAATCTTCATTGCCATATTGCTGGTGGTTGGTCTGGTCAACGTTACACTGGCAACGCTGATCGACGCAACCGGACTGGGTCCGGCCGATCAGGGTCTGGGAATACTGTTTGGTATTGCCAGAGGCGTGATGATTATTCTCATCCTTGTGGTACTGGCAGGCTATACGCCTTTTCCCAAGGAGCCGTGGTGGGTGAATGCGAAGTTTTCCCCCATGGCGGTCATGGCCGTGCATGAAATCAAGATGCGACTGCCAGACAGTATCGGATCGTTTTTGCCGTATTAGTACACTTCTTATTTTTACTCTCTCTTCATTTTCAGGATAGGCTTTATATGTGCGGAATTATCGGTATCGTCGGGCGCGGTCCAGTGAATCAACTGGTCTATGACAGCCTGCTGCTACTGCAACATCGCGGTCAGGATGCGGCCGGCATTGCCACCGCTTACGGCAATCACTTCAACATGTACAAGGCTCATGGTCTTGTACGCGATGTTTTCCGCACTCGCAATATGCGCGATCTGCCAGGCCATTCCGGTATTGGGCAGGTACGCTACCCAACAGCCGGTTCCAGTGATTCGCTGGAAGAGGCACAGCCATTCTATGTGAACGCGCCCTTTGGTATCACGTTTGCACACAATGGCAATCTGACCAACTGGAGAGAGCTGCGCGAGTCCCTTTTCAAGGTCGATCAACGCCACATCAATACGAATTCCGATTCCGAAGTGCTGCTTAACGTGCTGGCCCACGAACTTCAGTCAGCCGCCAAGGGAACTTCGCTGGATCCACAGAGTATGTTTGCTGCCGTTCGCGCAGTGCATCGCCGGGTAAAAGGAGCGTACTCCGTTGTGGCTCAGATAGCCGGCTACGGTCTGCTGGCATTTCGTGATCCTTTCGGCATTCGTCCGCTCTGTCTTGGAAAATTTGAATCCGAGTTGGGAACTGAATGGATGGTTGCTTCGGAATCAGTCGCGCTTGAGGGCAGCGGTTTTGATTTCGTTCGTGATATAGACGCCGGCGAAGCGGTATTCATTGATCTGGATGGCAATGTATATGAACAGCAGTGTGCAGACAATGCCATACTCACACCGTGTATTTTCGAATACGTGTATTTTGCACGTCCTGATTCAACCATTAATGGTGTGAATGTCTACAATGCCCGACTCATAATGGGCGAGTATCTGGCCGATAAGGTAGCACGTCAGTTGCGCCTGAGAGAAATTGATGTGGTCATGCCAATACCTGATTCTTCGCGTCCTGCAGCAATGCAGCTGGCATCCAAACTAGGCCTGGAGTACCGCGAAGGATTCATCAAAAACCGCTATGTGGGCCGAACCTTCATCATGCCTGGGCAGGCCGTGCGCAAAAAATCTGTGCGTCAGAAACTGAATGCCATGAGTGTCGAGTTCAAGGATAAGAACGTGCTTCTGGTCGATGACTCCATTGTTCGCGGCACAACCAGCCGGGAGATCGTGGATATGGCACGTGCCGCAGGCGCAAAGAAAGTGTTCTTTGCCTCTGCTGCGCCACCGGTCTGTTTCCCGAACGTTTACGGCATTGATATGCCAACGCAGGATGAACTGATCGCAAACGGAAGAACTGCAGAGCAGGTTGCCAAAGAGATTGGCGCCGACGGCCTGGTCTATCAGGATCTTGAAGACCTGAAGTCAGCGATCAGTGATATCAATCCCAAATTGACGCAATTTGAATCGTCCTGCTTTGACGGCAACTATGTGACAGGAGACGTCGATGAGGCCTATCTGGAACGCCTGCGTCTGACGCGCCATCAGGCCAAGGAAGGGCAGGCCGTAGGCGGATTGCAATTCAATATGGGCTACGCCGCCAACGCCTGATCACCATTCTCTTTTGAATTTGTGACCGCAGCATTTGCGCCGATGCATGTCGAGGTATATAATTGACATATCATCTATTGGTAAGTCACTTATGTCCACGTCAAAAAAATCCGAAACTTTGCATCCCGCTGCCAGGGAAATCCTGACACTCTGCGGTCATTTGAACCGTCAATGGCGGCGCGCAGTTGACCGTCGCCTGCAGCCCATGGGGCTGACAGAGGCAACCTGGCTTCCGCTACTCTTTATTTCCAGGGCAAAGGCGCCGCTACGTCAAAAAGACCTCGCAGCCTTGCTGGGGCTGGACAGTTCCTCGGTCGTGCGCATCCTGGACGGTCTGCAGACCGCAGGTTATATACAGCGACTCGAAGGTGCCGACAGGCGGGAAAAACTCATACACCTGACTGATTCAGGAAAAAACACGGTCTCAACGGTAGAGCAGGTCGTGCACGCGGGCCGCGTTCGACTATTCCGGGACATGGACAGTGCACAAATGATAGTGGCCAGTTCGGTGCTGCAGCAGCTGGTGGGTACCGTCGAGTCACTGGGCAGTGATCTGTGGAGCGCAACAGAAGATCATGACTGATATCACAAGAGCTGTACATAGAACCCTTTCGCCGGATAAATCCGGAGCAGCAAACAGCAC
>JBEBTQ010000093.1:0-9994 GCA_040393685.1 Advenella kashmirensis
TTGATTTTTGAATCGCTGTCCGCGAACACATATAGTTCACCACCGCGTGCGCTGACTTCCTGCATATTGGATTTGAGTTTTTCCAGCAGTTCGTCGTTCGGCGCAATGGTGACAACTGGCATGTGCTCGGTCACCAGGGCCAGCGGGCCATGCTTCAGTTCACCCGCAGGATAGGCTTCTGCGTGAATATAGCTGATTTCCTTGAGTTTCAGCGCGCCTTCCAGAGCAATCGGGTAGTGCATGCCGCGACCCAGGAACAGGGCGTTTTCCTTGTTGGCGAAACGGTCTGCCCAGGCCATGATCTGTGGCTCCAGTGCGAGCACGGCACCGATGGCAGTGGGTAGGTGGCGCAATTGCTTGATGTATTCCGCTTCCTGTTCGCCGGTCAAACGACCTCGCACTTTGGCAATGGTCAGCGTCAGCAGGAACAGGCCTACCAGCTGAGTGGTAAAGGCTTTGGTTGATGCCACGCCAATTTCAACGCCCGCGTGAGTGATGAAATTCAGTTTGCACTCGCGCACCATCGCGCTGGTCTGTACGTTGCAGATGGTCAGTGTGTTTTCCATACCCAATGAGCGTGCATGTTTCAGCGCTGCAAGCGTGTCAGCAGTTTCACCGGACTGAGAGATGGTAATGACCAGTGATTTGGGGTTGGGCACGCTATCACGATAGCGATATTCACTGGCAATCTCAACGTTCACTGCGATCTGGGCGATGGATTCGAGCCAGTATTTCGCCGTCAGGCCAGCGTAATAGCTGGTACCGCAAGCCAGGATCAGAACGCTGTCAACATGCTTGAAGATTTTTGCGGCGTCATCGCCAAACATTTCAGGTTCGATGGATTCGATGCCGTCGATGGTATCGCCCACTGCACGTGGCTGCTCGAAGATTTCTTTCTGCATGTAGTGGCGATAAGGGCCCAGTTCCGCTGCGCCAGTGTGCGCGTGTACCGTATTGACCTTGCGCTCAACGGGTTTGCCTTCGGCGTCAACAATCCAGACCTTTTGCAGCTGCAGGTCTACCACATCGCCTTCTTCAAGGTAGATGATCTGATCGGTGGTGCCAGCCAGGGCCAGGGCATCAGAGGCCAGGAAGTTTTCGTTTTCGCCACGCCCCACAATCAGCGGTGAGCCATGACGGGCGCCGACAACGCGGTGCGGCTCATCGCGGCAGAATACGGCAATGGCGTAGGCGCCGGTCAAGCGACGCACTGTCTGTTGTACGGTTTCGAAGAGGTCGCCGTTATACAGATGGTCGATGAGGTGAGCAATGACCTCTGTGTCGGTCTGGCTTTCAAAAACGTATCCGTGGCCCTTGAGCTCTTCACGCAGTTCGTCGTGATTTTCAATGATGCCATTGTGAACCAGCGCGATGCGTGGCTTGCCATTGGCAGGACCGGAGAAATGCGGGTGCGCATTGTGCGTCGCAGGTACGCCATGCGTTGCCCAGCGTGTGTGGGCAATACCGGTAAAGCCACTGATATGATCTTCCTTGATCTGGGCTTCGAGTTCGGCTACGCGCTGGGTACTGCGAGTGCGACGCAATTCGCCGTCCATATGCACCGCAACACCACATGAGTCATAACCACGATATTCGAGCCGTTTGAGACCTTCCACCAGGACGGGGGTGATATCACGTTGCGCAACAGCGCCTACAATTCCGCACATGCATTTGCTCCATTAATCAAATTGGGAATAGCGTATTGTGCGCCGTTATTGAGGAAATTAAATTTCTATTTATACGATGAAATGAAAGAATCAGTCATTACGTAATTTAGATGATGATATATTTCATATTTAAGTATATTTGAAATAATATTTCAGAAAGACGCTGAAATATTCGGCATTTTCGGGGGCGAGTCGCGGCAAATGGAACTTGATGAACTTGATAAACGGATTCTGCAGCAGCTTCAAAAGGACAGCAGTCTGACCAATCAGGCGCTGTCCGAGAAAGTGCACGCGTCGGCGCCGACGACGCTGCGTCGGGTACGTCAACTTTACGAGCAGGGCGTTATACAGAAGACGGTCGCGATTGTGGATCCCGCTCGTGTGGCCAGCACACTGACGGCCATCGTGGAAATCACGCTGGATAGGCAGTCAGCAGAGGCATATGGAGAGTTCGAAAAAAACGTGGCCGACGAAGCCAGTATTCTGCAAGTCTATCGCGTGTCCAGCGGTCCGGACTTTGTGTTGATTGTGCAGGTCCGCGATATGCCTGCCTATCACGCCCTGGTGCACCAATGCTTTACTGCGCAGAAGAACGTGCGCAATGTGCGCAGCTTTTTCTCGGTTCATCGCAGCAAGTTTGAAACGCAGATCGCTTTAGAATAAAGGCCCGGACTAAAAATGGTCGGGTCGCTGTCCAATACATTTTTTTCTGTCCGACCACGGTTCCACCTGGCTCGCCTGCATTGTCTATTTCCGGCTCTAATTATCCAGGATAGCTTATACTGCCGTCCCTTGCCGGTTGTTTAACAATACCTCAAACTGCGTCAGATATCGCTCGCTCATGCGTTGGATATCATGTTGTTCGCGAACGTACTGCCAGGCCTTATCGGCGCGTGCGCGCGCTTCTTCAGGGTGATCCAGCACGCGCGCCAGCGCTTCGGCCATAGCCGCGTCATCGCCGATGTCGCACAGATAACCACGATTGTCATCGAGCAGTTCAGCCAGCCCGCCTGCGTTGGTGGAGACCACGGGGATTCGCAACTGGAATGCATCCAGTACGCTGCTGCCCAGTGCTTCTTCGCGACTGCTCATCACAAAGATGTCGAACAGGCTGTACAGGTCTTCTACTTTTTGCCTGAACCCTGCAAGATGGTAAACCTGCTGCAGGCCATGTTCCGCAATCAGCTTGCGGGCAGCGTCTTCGCAATCGCCGCCGGCACCTAAATGCAAAAATACAAAATCCTGGCGCTGTGCATGCAGTCGGGCAATGGCGCGAATCAGTGTCAGTGGGTCTTTGACCGAGACCAGGGCGGCGCTGGTGGCAATCACTTTCTTGCCGCCCAGTCCAAACTCCTGCCGAACCTGTTCGGCGTGGGTCTGATCGATCTTCAATGGCTCAATGGCACTTGAAATCAACACAGTTGAAATACCCAGCCGGGAAGGTTCGCTTGCCGCCATGCGGCTGATCGCAACGAACAGGTCTGCCTTGCGCCATTTGCGAACAGTGCGCCATTGACGCTCTGGCTTGACGGGCAGGGACGTTCTTCGCGTGAAAACCAGTCGCGCCCCGGCAAAGAAACGGCGAGTGAGCGCTGCCCACGTCAGTGAGCCGGCGGTTTGTACATGCACAATATTGAAATCACGTGCGTGACCAAGAAGAAACAGGCCCTGTTCAAAAGGTCGCCGTCGAGTGATGACGTTGAAACCTTCATTGCTGGCGGCCTGTGCCAGTGCATGACCCTCGCGTGCCAGCAGACTCACTTCATGACCGGCCTCGCGGAAAGCCCGCATGCAATATAGCGTCTGGCGTTCTCCGCCGCGCCAGCCTTTCTCGAAATTTACCTGCAGGATCTTCATGGCAGTTGTGATGGCAATAAATCAGCGGGGAGGCCGGGCCTGACGGGTTCGGGACCACAGGCAGGCATATTTGTTGAAGACAGACTGCGCTGCCATGACCGATAGCAGAAACCCCGCCTTGCCATCCAGGATGCCCAGTTTCAGGAAATAGGTCCGAAAAAATCGCGCAATTGCATGCAGCGTAGCGGTGGTCAGCGATCCGGTTTTGCCGGCAGCGGCGCGCTGTTCCGCCCAGGCGATGGCGTAGCCGGCTGATTTGCGCAGATGCTGGTCTACCGAATCGTAGGTAAAGTGCAGCAGATCGCCTTTCAGCGTTTCCAGGCGCATACCGGGCGGGCGAACTAGGGATTCGTGTACCAGTGAGTCATCGTATTGAGTGAGTGCCCTGGGATGCAATCTCTCTACATAGCCGGGATACCAGCCACAATGACGAATATAGCGGCCAAACGCCCAGCTTAGGCGGGCAACCTGATAAATGGTATTTGAAGGAGGAACCTGGAGTGCCGCGTCTATGCTGGCGCGCAGCTCTGGCGTCACGCGTTCGTCGGCATCCAGCCAGAGGATCCAGTCTGAGGTCACGTAAGTTTGCGCGCGCTGTCTTTGCGGTCCAAAACCCGGCCAGTCGGTAGCGGTGTAGAAAGCCTGCGTGTAGCGCCGCGCGATCTGTTCTGTTTCATCTGTGCTGCCCGAATCCAGTATGACGATTTCGTCGGCCCATCCTGTCACAGAGTCCAGACTGGCAGCCAGATTCTGCGCTTCGTTCTTGACGATGAGCGCAACTGCCAGTGTCACGGCCCTGGGAACGGAGACAGGATCAGGAGACATCGGTATCTAGGCCCTTCACGTATCGGTACAGGTTGATGATGACAGCAATTATAACCATTGCGCTGGCAAATCCCATGACATACATTGGACCGCGTACCTGGTCCAGATGGAAACTGATCGCCACGCAGGCCGCGCCCACGCCCTGGCCAAAGAGGCGTGTGGTTGCCTGTACGCCGCCTGTTGCACCACTGCGTTTGAGCGGCGTGGACATGAGCATGGCGCGGTTGTTGGGCGTCTGGAAAAATCCAAAACCCATGCCAGCAATAAACATGGGCGGTACGTAATACCAGAGCGAGATGCCACCGGGCAGAGAGATAAGCGTAATAATGCCAATTGCCATCAAAAGGGCGCCGATGCCCGCGAGCAGCGACGCCTTGAAATAGTGGCACAGTTTGGCCGACAACGACGCAATGACGACACTGCCGACGGGCCAGACGCCAAACAGTAAGCCGACCTTTTGCAACGGCATGCCCAGATTATGCAGGTAATAAAAAGGCAATGCCAGCATGGAGATCATCTGCGCAGTGAAGGTGAGTGCAGAGACAATCACGGCGTATTTGAAGACCGGAAAGCGGAACAGATCCACAGGCACCAGCGGCGCCGCCTGCGGCAAGGATCGACGTACCAGGAAAACCGCACAGACCGCTGCGACACCCAGCAGTATCAGGCCGCGGCCGGGATCGCGCCCGATGGCGTCCAGGCCAATCAGCAGCAGCGAAAACATGGCGACATTCAGGATGGCACTCAGGTAGTCGAAGCGTCCGCGATTGCTGGGTGGTGCCTCTGGCAGATAACCCGCGGCGTACATGGCGAACAGGCAGATGGGCGCCGTAAATCCGAAGACCCACTGCCATGATGCGACCGAGAGGATTGCGGCCCCAATGGAAGGACCGATGACCGAGGTGACGCCCACCGTCATGGCGTTCAGGCTGATACCGGCGGCAATCTTATGGGCAGGGTAGATATAACGAACAAGACCGCCAAACAGGCACATCATAGAGGCGGCGCCCAGTCCCTGAAGAATACGCGCTGCGACCAGAAGCTGCAGGTTGCCTGACATGGCGCAAAGCAGGGTTGCAATCGTAAATACCGCCAGTCCAAGGCGGAAGATGCGCTTGAACCCGACGCGTTCGGCAATGGCCGAAAACGGCAACAGCGTCGCCATGATGGTGATGGTGTAAGCGTTAACGATCCAGATGGAATCGGCTTCGCCAATATTCAATTCCCGGGAAATGGTGGGCAACGCAATATTGGCGACATTCGCATCGAGCACACTGACGCCAATGGCGGTCATGACCGCACCGGCAGCCCAGTACCGCGCAGGTGTTGGAAGGCCTGTTGATGGCGGTCTGGGGGGGGAACTGGTATTACTATCTGTACTGCCGGTTGCTGCTTCAGCCATGCGATTAATCTTTTTTCTTTACCGGACGTGTCCAGTTTTCCAGAGTAGTTTGTCGGGTGCGTGAGAGGGTGAGTTTTTCTGCCGGCGCATCTTTGGTCAACGTGGTGCCGGCGCCAAGGGTTGCGCCTTTGCCAACCGTGACCGGCGCCACCAGCTGTGAATCAGAGCCAATAAAGGCATCGTCTTCGATAATGGTCTTGAATTTGTTGACACCGTCGTAGTTGCAGGTAATTGTGCCGGCACCAATATTGACGCGTGCACCAATTTCGGAGTCACCCAGATAGCTCAGATGATTGGCCTTGCTACCTTCACCAAGTCGTGTTTTCTTCAGTTCCACGAAATTGCCCACATGAGAATCCGCGGCAAGTTCGGCACCGGGACGCAAGCGCGCGTAGGGTCCGATTTTGACATTTTCGGCGGCCGTGGCCTGTTCCAAATGACTGAACGCTTCAACCTGTGTGCCGGCACCCAGTGTGACGTTACGCAATACGCAATGAGGACCTACGCGTACGCCATCTGCCAGTTTGACTTCGCCTTCAAAAACGCAGCCGACATCAATGAATACATCGCGACCACATTCGAGCGTGCCGCGCAGATCAAAGCGCGCGGGATCGGCCAGAGTGACGCCCTGAACGAGCAGGCGCTGTGCCTGCTCGGCCTGCCAGGCGCGTTCCAGCTGTGCCTGCTGTACGCGACTGTTTACGCCCAGTGTTTCCCAGCTGGCATCTGGTTGTGCTGCATTGACGGGAACATTGTCCTTAACAGACAAACCGATAATATCAGTCAGATAATATTCGCCCTGGGCGTTGTTGTTGTCGATGCGACCCAGCCAGTCTTTGATCTTACCCGTGGGCGCCGCCAGAATACCGGTATTGACTTCGCAAATTGCGTGTTCCTGTTCCGTAGCATCCTTGTGCTCGACAATGCGCTGGACATGACCGCTTTCATTTCGCACAATGCGTCCATAGCCCGTGGGATCATCCAGCGTTTCGGTCAGCACTGCCATGCCCTCTGCGCGGGCCTGCAACAGTCGTTTCAGTGTCGCGGGCTGCACGAGAGGCACATCGCCATAAAGCACAATGGTGGTATCGTCGGGATGATCGCCGCCAACCAGCAACGGCAGTGCCTGTTGAACCGCATGACCAGTGCCATGCTGGGGCTGCTGCAGGGCATATTCGATGTCGGTCTGATCAGCAAAGGCTTTTTTCACGGCATCGGCGCCGTGCCCGACCACAACGATAATGCGGTCAGGCGACAGCTGGCGGGCGCTGTCAATCACCTGTGCCAGCATGGGTTTGCCGGCCAGAGTATGCAAAACCTTGGGCAGGTCCGACTGCATGCGTTTGCCCATACCGGCTGCGAGAATAACGATGTTTAGCATAATGATATTTGTCGTGAATTAAAAATGGGTCTGAGGTGAATGGAGTGAGGGCGGCCCGGTTGCGGATGACGTGTCTGCTGCGCCGGGCCTTCCTTTCTGTTGATGTCAGGCCGTGCTGCGACTTGTGGTACGGCGTTTGGCGGCAGCACGCTTGCGGGTGGTGGGTTTGACAGGCTCCTGAGGGTCTGCGGGCTCGTCCGGCTCCGGACCCGGTGGCGTTTTGACTGGCGAGGGTTCCTTGTGCGCCGATTTGGGTGCCGACCCTGCCTGTGTTGTGGATGCCTGTGATGCCTGGGTTACAGTCTGCGCAAGTTGGGAAAACTGTCCTTGCAGCATATCCCACCAGGCCTGTGCTGCCTGGTTGACCGATTCCGCCGCAAATGGCTGATCGCCAGGCTTTTCACTTGCCGCCTTATCCTGTTTGCCGGCCTTGTCAGTCGTGCTTTTTCCCGCGGTGCCTTTGTCTGCCGGCTTTTTGCTGAGCCCGAATATTTCGTCAAAAGAGCGTTCGCTGCTCTGGTTCTGCATGGTATCGACAAACGTCTTGAGCGTATTGATGCTGGCGCGCTGTATCTCCAGTCCCTGAATCGTACCCGAAAGCATGGTCAGATTCATGGTGAGCCAGTTTTCTATACTCTTGAGTTCCTGAATGCGCTTGTCGAGTTCGTTGGCATCCAGTGCTGTGGGCACGGCGAAGACGGGGCTGGCGGCATTCTGCACTTGTGCAAACTGCTGCCATGCTTTGCTCATCATATGCAGGCTTTGCATGATGGGATTGCCGGCGCTGCCCTGGCCCAGACCGGGTCTGTCAAACGGGTTGCTGTTAGTCATGAGGTTCTCCCTGCGTTTCAGACGCTACGCGTGATAACGCGTGAGCAATGTTTCGGATGTGCGGCTCAGAATGCCTTCCAGTATAACAAGCGCAGCTTCCAGAGTGACGACACGATCGGCAATCATCTGCACAACTTCCTGCTGTGTTACCACGCGGATTTCAGAGACTTCGCCGTCCATATTGCGGGGCGTGGCTTGCGGGCTCAGTATGCAGTCGCTGACCAGGATGTCTTCTACCTGATAGCCTTCCGGCAGACGTCGGTGCATGCGCAGCAGGGTTCGCAAGGGTGTTCGACAGGTGATATCGGGTTCACTGAGTCCGGCCTCTTCGAATGTTTCCCGAACCAGCGCATGCTCCAGATTTTCGGCGCCATTGGCCAGCCCGCCGGCCAGCGTGTCCCACATGCCCGGATCGGTTGCCTTGGTCAGGGACCGCTTTGCAATATACAGGTTCAGATCGGGCGTCCAGGCATTCAGGTGTACAGCGTGCGTCAGCAACCCCAGGGGGCGCATGGCTGCGCGCTCCATTCTTGCCAGATCCTCGCCTTCGGCATAAACCGTCAGCAGTTCATCACGCCAGGTCTTGAGCAGACCGGCTTCGCGAAGGATATTGGCGACGTGAGCCAGCAGTGGCTCCAGTTCGTATCTGGGGGTGCCTGGATCGGCCAGATGGGCCGCGGTTTCGGTGATGCGCAGTTGCGGCAGATGAGCCAGTGCTTTGACTGCCTGCGGTGTAATAAATCCCGCCAGTTTGCCCGAAATGGTCAGGGGCAGGGAGAATTCCGGAGGAACCTCCTGTATGGATTGAAGCAGGGCAGCATAGAGGGCAGGAATTCTGTTCAAGTTCTGATTCTTGTCGTGTCTAACATGCAACGATTGTATTCGCAAACCAATCGGCTACAGGCTCGCATGCGCATTTATATGGTTAAATGAAGTATCTTTGACACAGGTCAAGGCGTCTTGGGTATAATCCTGTACCGCAAGAGGGTTATGTTGGGCGCTGTTTTTAGCCCATGATGTCAGCTACGATAATCAGGCGCATCCGATCAGTTAGACACGATATAAAACGGGGGAGCGCACAATAATGAGGTCAACATGAAGAAGTTGCAAGGTTTACTTGGTCTTGGAGGGATCCTGCCAGCCTGTACGGCATGGGCTGACGTCCAGGATATGCCAGGTGGTCCTAGGGTATTGCAAGTCAATCTGCATAAGGGTGTCACCGAAATCGCCGAAAGCATGTACAGTCTGCACATCATGATGCTGATCATCTGTACGGTCATTTTCATTGGCGTCTTTGGCGTCATGTTCTACTCGATCTGGGCGCATCGTAAATCAAAAGGTTTCAAGGCTTCTGTCTTCCATGAACACATGGGCGTTGAAGTTGCCTGGACCGTTATTCCCTTCATCATTGTTATCGCCATGGCCTTGCCGGCTACCAAGACGGTGGTTGCCATGAAAGATACGAGCAGCGCCGACCTCACCATCAAGGCTACCGGCTATCAGTGGAAATGGGGCTACGAATATCTGGACGGTAAAGCCAAGGGCATCAACTTCATCTCCAACCTGACCACGCCTTATGATCAGATTGAGGGCAAAGCAGAAAAATCCAATACTTACCTGATGGAAGTGGACAACGAACTGGTTGTTCCTGCAGGCAAGAAAGTTCGCGTCGTTCTCACGGCCGATGACGTCATTCATGCATTTTATGTACCTGAGCTGGGTGTGAAGCAGGATGCCATTCCCGGCTTCCTGCGCGATACGTGGTTCCGCGCTGAAAAGGTCGGTACGTACCGCGGTCAGTGCGCCGAGCTCTGTGGTCAGAACCATGCGTTCATGCCCATCGTGGTGCGTGTCGTGTCTCCCGAAGACTATGACAAATGGATCGCCGAACAGCAGAAAGTGGCGGCACAATGAAAATGACATTCGGAACTTTACATTCGCAATATTGCGCCTGTGATATCTGCATGCAGGACATGCAGCAGGCAAGGAGTCAAAAATGAGTAGCATTGCAGTGGGTCACGCGCCTGATCA
>JBEBTQ010000094.1:0-9985 GCA_040393685.1 Advenella kashmirensis
CTACGCTTGTTCAGGATGTACTGTATCCGGCGCTGCTCAAACATTTCGGACGACCGACCGAAGCGCCCGGGACGTTCACTCGGCTGCTGGGCGCAGAACAGATTGCCAATGTTGTCATGGTCGATCAAAGCCCTATCGGCAAAACAGCCAGATCGAATCCGGCCAGTTACGTAGGCGCATTTGACGCCATTCGCAAGCTCTTCTCCCAGGCTCCCGTGTCGCGCGAGCGTGGCTATACGGCAGGCACCTTCAGTTTCAACAGCGGCGATGGTCGCTGCCCCACTTGCGGCGGAACCGGCTTTGAACACGTTGAAATGCAGTTCCTGTCGGATGTCTATATCCGCTGCCCCGACTGTGATGGCAAGCGCTTCCGCCCTGAAATTCTGGAAGTACGCGTAGAACATCTGGGCAACAGCGCATCCATCGATGAAGTACTGGATATGACGGTCAGTGAGGCACTGAGTTTCTTCAAAGGCCTGCGCGATGTACAGACCAGTCTGTCCCCTCTTATAGATGTGGGGCTGGAATACCTCAAGCTTGGACAGCCTGTACCCACGCTGTCTGGCGGCGAAGCGCAACGACTCAAGCTCGCTGGTCATCTGGCCGAAGCGGCAAGAAGCGGCATTTCATCGGCCAAAGTTGCCAAAAAAGGCAGTCTGTTCCTGTTCGATGAACCCACCACGGGTCTGCATTTTGATGATGTGTCCCGGCTCATGGGTGCGTTTCGCAAACTGCTTGCGGCCGGCCACTCGCTGCTTGTTATCGAACATAATCTGGATGTCATTCGTGCAGCAGACTGGCTTATCGACCTGGGTCCCGAAGGTGGCGTCGATGGTGGTCTGGTTGTGGCTCAGGGCACACCGGCCAGCGTGACGCAGGTCGCAGCTTCGCATACCGGCACCGCACTGCGCGAATACGAAAGGGATATTATCGTGAGCGCGTCCCCTGTGCTGCAGGAGCCGCACACCGAATACGCAGGCACCACCGCGCTCACCGTGCAACAGGACACGCCGTCCAAAATTGATATTCTGAATGCGAAAGAACATAACCTTAAAGGGATCAACGTCCACATTCCTCATAATACCTTCACCGTCATCACCGGCGTTTCAGGTTCGGGCAAGTCGACGCTGGCTTTTGACATCCTTTTCAATGAAGGACAGAGGCGCTACCTTGAATCATTGAACGCCTACGCCCGCGCGGTGGTGCAGCCCGCGGGCAAGCCCGACGTTGACGCCATCTATGGCATTCCACCTACGGTTGCCATCGAACAGCGCACCAGTCGCGGTGGTCGCAAGTCCACCGTTGGTACCATGACGGAAACCCATCATTTCCTGCGCCTGCTGTATGTGAAGCTGGGAACCCAATACTGTCCCGATTGTCAGGTACCGGTAGAACCGCAATCCCAGGAACAGATTTTTGCGCGCATTATGAGCCAGTGCAAAGGCCGTCATATCGGCGTGCTGGCCCCGCTGGTCACCGCGCGCAAGGGTTACTACACCGATCTGGCAAAATGGGCGGAAGGCAAAGGCTATACGCACTTGCGCGTAGACGGCGATTTCGTGCCGGTCAAGCCCTGGCCACGGCTGGATCGCTACAAAGAACACACCATTGAACTGCCTGTAGCGGACCTGGTGATTGGTGCCTCTTCGGAAGCCAAACTCAGGGATGCACTGCAAAGCGCACTGGAAACCGGTCACGGTACCATGAGTATCATTCTGGACCTGGACCCTTCGGATCCCCTGAAAGCAAACCAGCTGGAGCAGCAGCATTTCTCTACCAAACGCGCCTGCCCTTCCTGCGGCACGAGTTTCCCTGAACCTGACCCACGTCTGTTCTCCTATAACTCCAAGCACGGCTGGTGCACATCGTGTTTTGGCACGGGTCTGAAACTCAGCGGCTTTGACGAAGAACAGACCGGTGAAGAAGAATACTGGAAGAATCTGTCCGATGAGGAAGAACAGGAACTGCAGGCCTGCCCAACATGTCACGGACAGCGCCTGAATCGCAACGCCCTTGCTGTCCGATGGAAAGATCGCAGCATCGCTGACCTGGCTGCGCTGCCCGTCAGCGAGGCGCATACGTTTTTCGCTGGTCTGGTTCTGAAGGGACGCGATGCCGACATCGCCCGCGATATTCTGAATGAAATCCGAAGCCGCCTGGCATTCATGGAAGAAGTGGGTCTGGGCTATCTCGGGCTGGACCGCTCCGCCCCCACGTTGTCTGGCGGAGAAGCGCAACGTATCCGCCTGGCAGCCCAGCTCGGGTCGAATCTGCAGGGTGTCTGCTACATCCTGGATGAACCCACCATTGGTCTGCACCCGCGGGACAACCGGATCCTGCTCAACGCGCTGTCGAGACTGGAAGGTAACGGCAATACGCTGGTGGTTGTGGAGCACGATGATGACACCATTCGTCGCGCGGAACACATCATCGATATTGGTCCAGGAGCGGGCGTACGCGGCGGCACCGTGGTTGCCCAGGGAACCTATGA
This sequence comes from Advenella kashmirensis, assembly GCA_040393685.1. Lineage (GTDB taxonomy): Bacteria > Pseudomonadota > Gammaproteobacteria > Burkholderiales > Burkholderiaceae_B > Advenella > Advenella kashmirensis_C. Next base: position 2,492 of record JBEBTQ010000094.1, read on the forward strand.
CGATATTATTGCCAATACGCATTCCCTGACAGGACGTTATCTGGCGCATCCGATGCAGCACCCACTGCAGCCAGGACAGCCAGCCAACGGGGATACTGAATTCATCCAGATTCATGGTGCCCATTTGCACAATCTGCAGAATGTCGATGTGCGCATTCCTAAGGGTCGCCTGAGTGTGATTACGGGCGTTTCGGGCTCCGGGAAATCTTCGCTTGCCAGAGACGTGCTGCTGGACTGTCTCAAAGGTGTCGTGGGAGCCAAACATCCCAAGCCCTGGCGCGGTTGCAGCGAAATCACAGGCTGGGAGAGCCTGGATCGCGTTCTGGAAGTTGACCAGACGCCTATCGGCAAGACACCTCGTTCCTGCCCCGCAACCTATATCGGTTTCTGGGATGATGTACGCAGGCAGTTTGCAGAGACTCGTGACGCCAAAATTCGCGGCTGGAGTTCATCACGCTTCTCTTTCAATACCGGCGACGGTCGCTGTCCGATCTGCGAAGGACAGGGTATGCGCACCATTGAAATGAGCTTCCTGCCCGACGTCAAAGTACCTTGCGAAGCCTGCGGTGGTGACCGCTTCAACCCTGATACGCTGGCGATCCGCTTGCGGGAAAAACATGTGGGCGAAGTGCTGAAAATGGAAGTCGATGATGCGATTCCTTATTTCGCCTCGCATCCCAAGGTCAAACGGTCATTGCAGCTGTTGCAGGACGTTGGGCTGGGTTACCTCACGCTGGGCCAGCCTTCTCCCACGCTATCCGGCGGCGAAGCCCAGCGGATCAAGCTGGTGTCCGAGCTGGTGAAAGCCCGATTGGATGAAGGCGTTATCAAAACCGGCAGGGCCTCGCGCAGACCGCATACGCTCTACGTTCTGGATGAACCTACAGTGGGTCTGTCCATGGCCGACGTAGAAAAGCTCATTGTCGTTCTGCACAGACTTGTACAGGCTGGCAATACCGTGGTGGTCATTGAGCATAACCTGGACATCATGGCGGAAGCCGACTGGATTGTCGACATGGGGCCGGAAGGCGGCAATGGCGGCGGACAGGTCGTGGCCATGGGATCCGTGCAGGATATCATCGCCAAAAAATCCGTTTCACATACGGGCGTGGTGCTGGAAGAGTTTCTGAGCCGTACCGGTGAAACCGAAACAGCAAGCTGACGATAACTGACCTCGCCATATGAATTGACACTGCCCGGTTCGAACCGGACCAGGCAGTGTCAATGTCAACGTCAATGTGGCCGGTTGGCTCGTCGCATCCACTCTCTATTATGGGTCACTGCCAGTCAAGGAAGTGTCACTGCCAATCAAGGCAGGGCGGCGAGTTTGAGCGCGTGCTCGCGCACGTCGGCCGGCCATGCTGCAAGGTGAGACTCCAGCGCAGCTTGGTCGTCGGCGAACAAGGCTCGCGAAGCTTCTTCATAACCCGGCAAGTCGCCCCCCATCGCAAGCATGAATTGGTAAGCGCGCTCTTGAGCCTGACGTTTCGCATCGCGATCCGCCAGCCTGACCCGGGCAGATTCCACGAGCTTGCGCAAGGCGACGGACGCACCGCCAGGCTGCGCTGCCAGCCATTCCCAATGTCTGGGCAAGAGAGTCACCTCGCGCGACACCACGCCCAGCTTCGGACGTCCGCGGCGTCGTGTCTGCCCGGCTGATTCGGTCTCTTCTTCCTCTTCATCAGTCGACTGAGCGGATTGAGTAGCAGCGCTATTTTCCAACGCCTGTAACTGAGCAGCGCTCAATCGCAAATCAAAATCAATGGACCTGCCGGTACCATCATCGAAAATCAGTACAGTATCTAAGGATGACGCGTGTGCAGTCCGATAAACATCGGCCATCTCGGACAAAGAACCCGAGCCCAGTTTATGATGACCCTGGAATACGGTATAGCGGTAGGGATGAGCTGTCACGGCAGTCTCCTGAAAGTATGAAAAACACATTCAGAATATTACCCGGGTATAATATATAATACAATATTACCCGGATAAAATAACTGCGATTGTCGTTGATTCACGACAAAGGCTATTGGACAACACCAGTCTTTCGGTAAACAGTCAGAGGTAATTCCCCGTGCGATGCAGTGACAAGCCCAAACGCAGCACAAATCTGTCAGGCCAGAATCCGGCGAATGGCTTCACCTGCTGCCGCCATGCCCATCGCAGCCGTGACCGTCACGGCCGAACCATAACCTGCACACGAGAGTCCCTGCAATGTGTCGCCCTCCGCCCCGCTCCAGGCCTGCGGCAGAATTGCCGGTTGATCAAACCACAGTGTAAATACCCGCAAGACGGGGGGTTTGCGCAAGGCCTTGCCGTTTCGATCTGATCCTTTAGGAAAGCCGTGTTGTTTGCGCAATTGCTGGCGAATACGTGCGAGGAGAGCATCATTGTGCGCCATGGAAAGATCGCCCGCCTTCAGGGTCAACGCATCCAGCTTGCCGCCGGCCCCGCCGCACATTACGAGAGACACATTATGTCGCTGGCAGGCCAGCACCATGGCGATCTTCGCGGGTACCTGATCGGTTGCGTCCACCAAAACACTGACGGGCCTGGCCTGCAGCAAGGCGTCCGCATTTTCCGGTCCGATGAAATCATCCACTACATTCACCCGACAGTCAGGATTGATGCCACCAATTCGGTCTGCCATGGCCTGTATCTTGGCCTGTCCCAGCGTATCCGTTAGTGCGTGAATCTGCCGATTGACGTTGGATTCGGCGATGTGATCAAGGTCAACCAGGGTCAGCTCACCGACACCGGAACGCGCCAGGGCTTCCGCCGTCCACGATCCGACCCCGCCAATGCCCGCAACCATGACGTGCGCCTGCTCAAGTCGCAATGTTGCGCCTTCACCATACAGGCGCTGTAAACCACTGAAACGTCTATGCTTATCTTGAATTGTTGTATCCATTCCAATCAAATCTGGCCTATACTAAACTTGTTACAGAGATTTAACACGCAGGTAGCTGGTGGCCGTGGCATTTTGCCAGCCACAAGTCTGCGATTTTAATGCACATTCAGGCAAGTTCATTTCCGTGGCAGAATTAATCAGGAATCCCTTACAGAAAGCGCTGGACCATATCCGTCAGTTCCGCTTGTGGACCGACGAAGAAGTAGAACGCTCCATGCAGCAGCACCTCGCTAGCATCGATCCGGAGAACGTCTGGATTTTCGGATACGGTTCTCTGATCTGGCGCCCGGAATTCGAATTTCTGGAATGCCGTCTGGCAACCCTCCACGGTTATCACCGCGCCCTTTGCCTCTGGTCCAGCGTTAACCGCGGCACACCCGAACGCCCGGGACTTGTCTTCGGACTGGACGAAGGCGGCAAATGTGAAGGCAAGGTGTTCAGATTGCGACCCGATGCCCTCGAACAGGAATTTCGCGCCTTGTGGAAACGCGAAATGGTGTCGGGTGCCTATATTCCAACGTGGACTATCTGCGAAACAGAAAAAGGCCCCGTACGCGCCCTGTCCTTCATCATGGACAGAGAGAACCACGCTTACGCCAAAGATCTCACGTTTGAAGAAACCTTGCAGATCATCCTGAATGCCAGCGGCCAGAACGGCCCCTGCCCCGAATACGTCATTGAGACGGCGCACGCCCTGTCCGATGCCAATATTCAGGATCATGCGCTCTTTGAGCTGGCCGACACGCTCAAGAAGCACTGCCAAAAGCCTGTCGCCTCCCGGTAATCTGCTGTTTCCTGCATGGAAATGGCAGGGAAAACCCGCCAAGTGCAGTACACTACTCCTTTAGGTATTTTCCCTGAAGAAGTAATTTATGACGCTTGCAGATTTACGCCAGAATTACGAAAAAAACGTACTTCTGGAATCCCAGGTCGACGCTGACCCCCTCAAACAATTCCAGCGCTGGTTTGACGATGCCGTGAATGGTGATGTGGCTGAACCCAATGCCATGGTTCTGTCTACCGTAGACGCCCAGAACAGGCCGTCATCACGGACGGTTCTGCTCAAGGATCTTACGGCGGACGGATTCACGTTCTTTACGAATTACGAATCGAATAAAGGCCAGGACATTGCGGGCAACGCGCATGTCAGCCTGCTGTTTGTATGGCTGGGACTGGAACGCCAGGTACATATCAACGGGCGCGCACGCAAATTGCCAGAAGCAGATTCAACCGCCTACTTTGTCAGTCGTCCCGTTGGTTCGCAGATCGGCGCCTGGGCGTCTCTGCAAAGTCAGGAAATGACTCGTGAGGCACTAGAGCAGCGTGAAGCTGAGTTCAGGGAAAAATTTGGAGATTCCATCCCGAAGCCGCCACATTGGGGTGGTTACGTCGTGATTCCCGAGATGATCGAATTCTGGCAGGGACGCCCTTCGCGCCTGCACGATCGTCTTCGCTACACCCGCGACCACGATGGCCGCTGGTCCATGGTTCGTCTTTCACCCTGATTACACCAGCGTCCGGAAAAAGGTAAAACATAATGAGCGCACAGGCTCCTGATTTTGATTCGCTGGAATTCAGATCGGCTCTGGGTCGTTTTGCGACCGGCGTCACGGTTGTGACGGCCACCCATCCACAATCCGGCCATCCTATCGGGCTGACTGTCAGCTCATTCAATTCCGTGTCGCTGAATCCTCCGCTGATATTGTGGAGCCTGATCAAATCGTCTTCCAATCGTGAAGCCTTCGAACAACTGACACGCTATAACATCCATATTCTGAATGCCGAGCAACTGACTCTCGCACGCCAGTTTTCAGGTGGCAGTCCGCAGGATCGCTTCCGGGATGTGATCTGGACGCCGGGAAGTACAGAAGAAGGCGTACCCAAGCTGGATGACCGTTATTGTTCGGCCTGGTTTGAATGCTACAACCGCAATCATTATCACGAAGGTGATCATATGATTCTGATCGGTGAAGTGGAGCGCTGTCATCACACAGATTCGCTGCCGCTGGTCTATCATGCAGGCAGTTTCGACCTGACCCCCTCATTGACAGAAACATAATGAGTATTGATATTGAATGCATTGTGGTGGGTGCCGGCGTTGTCGGGTTGGCAATCGCCCGCGAACTGGCATTAAGCGGTACCGAAGTGCTGGTGCTGGAGGCAGAAGAAGCCATTGGCATGGGCACGAGTTCACGCAACTCCGAAGTGATTCATGCCGGAATCTACTACGCCAAAGACAGCCTGAAGGCCAGACTCTGCGTAGAAGGAAAGCAACGTCTTTATGCATACTGCGAAGAACGTCATATTCCCTACAAAAAACTGGGCAAGCTTCTTGTTGCGACGACAGAAGAACAGATACCGTATTTGCGGAAAATCGCAGCCCAGGGCAAAGCCAACGGCGTAGACGATCTGCAGTGGCTGGATGCATCTGAAACAAAGCAGCGGGAACCCGAACTCAATTGCGTTGCTGCAGTCCTGTCTCCCTCTACCGGTATCATTGACAGCCATGCCTATATGCTGGCTCTGCAAGGCGATGCAGAAAATGCCGGCGCGCAGGTCATTCTGCGTACGCCACTGCTGCGCGCCAGTCGTGATGCAGATGGCGCCTTCACTTGCGAATTTGGCGGCGACGAACCTATGACATTGCGCTGCCGCCAGTTGATCAATGCATCTGGATTGCACGCTCCTACACTTGCGCGCCGTATATCGGGACTGGATGCCCGCCATATTCCTGATGAATATTATTGCAAGGGCAGCTATTTCACATTGAACCGGCGTGCGCCGTTTTCTCATCTGATCTACCCCATGCCCAACGAAGCCGGACTCGGCGTTCATCTGACCCTGGATATGGGGGGTCAGGCCAAATTCGGGCCCGATACCGAATGGATTGAACAGGAAAATTATCTGGTTGACCCGGCACACGTCACAGCGTTCGATCAGGCCATTCGCAGCTGGTGGCCCGAATTGCCGGAAAATGCCCTCGAACCGGGCTATGCAGGCATCCGTCCCAAAATTGTTCCACCGACCGCAAGCGCGGGTGACTTCGTTATTTCCGGACCCGCCGATCACGGTGTTTCCGGACTGGTGAACCTTTTTGGTATCGAGTCACCCGGCCTCACCGCAGCCATGGCCATTGCTGCAGCTACTGCAACGTCTCTCTCACAATCATGAAAACCTCTTTGCCACCCAACGAAGTATCTTCCATGCAAAACGATTACATTTTGACCATCTCCTGTCCCGACCGTACAGGTATCGTGCATGCCATTTCCGGCCTGCTACTGGAAATGAACGGCAATATTCTGGACTCTCAGCAATTTGGTGATGAAGAAACCCAGCGCTTTTTTCTGCGTGTGCACTTCAGTGTCGAAGCCGGCATCAGCCAGGACGACATTCGCATGAAATTCATTCCCCTGGGCGAACAGTTCAACATGACGTGGAAACTGCATGATGCGAGAAAAAAGGCGCGCGTGCTGATTATGGTCAGCAAGCAGGGACATTGTCTGAACGACCTGCTGTTCCGCGCCAATAGCGGATCGCTGCCGATAGAAGTGGTGGCTGTGGTTTCCAACCATCGCGATTTCGAGAGACTGGCAACCGGCTACGGTATTCCTTTCCATTATCTGCCAGTCACGCCCGACACCAAAGCAGCGCAGGAAGAACAGGTGCTGGCGCTGGTCGAAAATCACAAAGCTGATTTGGTGGTGCTGGCGCGTTATATGCAGATTCTGTCAGACCCCTTCTGCAAGGCACTCGAAGGCAGAGCCATCAATATTCATCACAGCTTCCTGCCAAGTTTCAAAGGTGCACGCCCCTATCATCAGGCTCACGCCCGCGGGGTAAAAATCATTGGTGCGACGGCGCACTACGTGACAGCGGAACTGGACGAAGGACCGATTATCGCTCAGGACATCGAGCAGGTTGACCACACCATGTCGGCCAACGAACTCACGCGCGTCGGAAGTGATATTGAATCACTCGTGCTTTCCCGCGCTGTCAAATATCACGTAGAACATCGTATTCTGCTCAACAATCACCGGACCGTGGTTTTCAAATAGATATCAGTGGAAGTGTGTTTCCGTCTTGTTGATATCAAATAGACTTCAAGAGAAGTGAATGTGCGAATAGTGGTTATCAATTAGACGACATGAGATGTGTGTTTGCGTGTTGTTCATTACGTGTTTGCACCCTTCGGAAAGTACGATATTGACATTTGAAGCATGGATCTATACATTAATACGTGAAGTCGGTGAGCCCGTTACCCACCGACCCCTGATTAGTAAGCTGGCGTACTGTACGCCAGCAATATACCGATCAGGATAAGATGAATTACGATATTACGCATCGTATCCTCCTTATCACGCAGGCCCGGCTTCGGTCGGGCCTTTTACCGTCTGCATTGCCCATCAATACAGCGGAGATATTCTGAATTCTGTGCGACTACAGTGGACGATGCTGTGAATGGTTTTAGCGCATGGGGAAGTCCGAAGTGAACGTCCCCTTCGGAATGTACGATATTGACAATTGAAACGCTGTTCAGTACAGTCAAATGTGAAGCCGGTGGGCTGCTAACCACCGGCCTCCTG
>JBEBTQ010000095.1:0-9963 GCA_040393685.1 Advenella kashmirensis
ATGCAGTGGTCAAACACATCACGATCGCCGCCTACAATCAGATTCAGCCGTCCTTCGTCGGCTTCTTTTGGCGTGCGCGTCATTGGGGCATCCAGAAATTCTCCCCCAGCATCCTTCACGGTCGTGGCGATCTTCAATGTGGAAGAGGGGATGGCCGTGGAGCAGTCGATCACCGTGGCTCCTTTTCTAAGACCGGCAAGCACACCGTCTTCCTGAAACAGAACCTGTTCGACCTGCGGTGAGCCGGTCACACACAGAATGACAATATCAGAGCTACCTGCCAGCTCAGCCGCCGATGTGGCGGTTTTTGCGCCAGCCTTAATCAGTGGTTCCAGAGGCTGATTTCCTTCGTGTTCAAGAATCGTTACAGAATGGTTATGACGCAGCAGGCTGGCGGCAATGCCGGAACCCATCAGCCCTGCACCAATCAGGCCAATTTGAATCGCTTGTTGTTTCATGAATAATGTCTCGTCGTTGGATTTGTCGTTAGCGTGATCGCGCCCGAAGTACAGCCTGGGTAAATGTAGCATTCTTCGCAGGTGTTTGTAATAAGCGTATATATCAACATTCATTCCAGTTATATCGATAGATTTGACAGATTAGATTATGAGTATCATCATTAAGTCCGTCTCCATGTCAAATGTCATTAATTCAATTGGAATAAAAAATATGACCCAGAAATCGCTTTTCGAACCTTATAAGCTGGGCGCACTGACGCTCTCCAATCGTATTGTCCTGGCTCCGCTCACTCGTAACCGTGCAGTTGCCGGTTTTGTACCCAACGAACTGGCGGCTACCTACTATGCGCAACGTGCTTCTGCCGGTTTGCTGATTGCAGAAGCAACGCAAATATCCCAACAGGGACAGGGTTATCAGGACACCCCAGGCATTTATACCCAGGATCAGATCGACGGCTGGCGGCGGGTGACCGATGCGGTACACGGCAAGAACGGGCGCATTTTTCTGCAGCTGTGGCATGTTGGTCGTATATCTCATACAGATCTCCAGGAAAACGGCGAGGCGCCTGTTGCACCTTCTGCCATACGCGCCAACACCAAGACCTTCGTAAATAATGAGTTTGTACCGGTGTCGGAACCACGCGCGCTGGCGCTTGAGGAGCTGCCGGGTATCGTAGAGGGTTTTCGTCGTGCAGCGGCCAACGCGATCGCAGCAGGGTTTGACGGTGTTGAAATCCATGCGGCCAATGGTTATCTGCTGGATCAGTTTCTGAAGGATGGCGCGAATCAACGCACAGACGCTTATGGTGGAACCGTTGAGAATCGGGCAAGGCTGACGCTCGAAGTGGCGCGTGCCGTGGTGCAGGAGATTGGCGCTGAAAGAACCGGCATTCGCATTTCACCTGTTTCGCCCGCCAATGATATTTCCACCAGCGAGCCTCAGGCACAGTTTGATTATCTGGTTACCGAGCTCGATAGGTTGGGACTGGTTTATCTGCATGTTGTGGAAGGGGCGACAGGCGGTGCGCGTGACGTCGCGCCATTTGACTTCGATGCCCTGCGCCGTCAGTTCCGCAACACATACATTGCCAACAACGGCTACGATCTGAATCTGGCAAAAACGCGGCTCGAAGAAGACAAGGCCGATTTGTTTGCTTTCGGACGTCCCTTTATTGCCAATCCGGACCTGGTCGAGCGCCTGAAAACCGGTGCGCCGCTGGCACAACTGGATCAGGCAACTCTGTACGGTGGTGGCGCAAAGGGTTACACAGATTATCCTGCGCTGGATACGGCAGAAGCCTGATCGCGCTAAAGCTTAATTGACATCCACGATCGTTACCCAGTTGGCGCCTTTGCCGACTGGGTATTTGTTGATGTATTTGAGCAGACCACTATTCTGATCAATCGAATAGAGCGATACAGTTGGAGATTTTTCTCCACTGACCACAACATATCTGCCACTTGGATCAATTGCAAACCCCCTGGGGCCTTTTTCAGTTGTGATTTGCCCCAGATAGCTAAGTCTGCCGGCAGAATCCACTGCAAACTGACTCAGGGTGCTTAATGTGCGTTCCGACGAGTACAGGAACTTTCCATTCGGTGTCATCTGAATATCAGCAGACCAGACCGCTCTTGACTCATCGAAGGGGACTGCGCCTGGCGTACCCACAGGCACCCGCGGCTGGCCTGGCACAAGCATGGTATCAGAGGGCTGACTGGAAATGGTCTGAACCTCTTTGAGCTCCCCGTTATCCTCACGCTGATACACATTGATGTATCCGGTGAGTTCGCTCAGAATGTAGACATGTTTGTTATTCGGCGAAATCGCGGAGTGGCGCGGCCCAAATCCATTCTTCGTCGGCAGGGATGTTGCTGTAGTTGCCATTGGCATATCACGACTGGCATCAAAGGCGTAGCTGCGAATCTCATCGGTACCCAGATGCGGAACATACACGGTAGAGTTTGAGTAATCCACCCTGATCGAGTGTGGATTTTTACCCCCGCTTTTGAAGAACTGTCGCGGAGACTTTTCTGGCAAACCCGTATCCGTGATTCGATGTACGCCGATTGTGAATCCGCCATATGAAGCCGATAACAACCATTTTCCCGTACGATCCAGACCAAGACTGACCATGCTGTCTGGCATGGCAATGGTATCCGCAAGTATCAGCTGACCGGTTTTGGGATTGATTCGATAGGTATAGAGTGCGTAAGGTTTTTCCCGCATGGCAGCGTAGAGAAACTTGCCATCAGCGCTGGCTGCCATTGGCATGACAAGTTTTGCCGCGCTTGCCTGCTCAATGGGTATCAGTCTGGCCTGTGCAGATGTATCCAGTTTGTAAGCAGAGATGGTGGCGTCGGTCTGGTTTGACACATATACGTACGTATTGGCCAGCGCCGAATGGCTTGCACCCAGCAGGGACAGCATGAAAAGGGTCTTTTTCAGAGAAATCACATTTGTGTTAATCATCTGTCTTCCTTGCGATGGCGATTATGCGAGAGTGCGCACGGACTCTCTCAGCAAATTCTCTCACGCCATCGCTTCATCGGGTAAAAAATATTTTGGCTTTGAACGAAAAAATTATTTGCGTTAAACGCCACACTATGTGCAACAGGCACAATCATTAAAAGCTGTTTTCATTGATAAAACCGTTCATCTATGGTCGAATGAGATGAGCGCGCCTGTTCCATCATCCTTTGGCACGCTGTCAATAGTGGCTTTTCCCTGCATAAAGGAGGTATCTATGACAGTCCTTGTCGAACGGCGACCATCGTCCGTGGCTAATTCCATTTATCAGTTGTTAAATCCCATCCCCTTTGGTTTTTTCGTCGCAGCACTGATTTTCGACGCCGTCTATTTTCAGACCGCCGAAATGATGTGGAGCAAAGGCGCGGCGTGGCTTATCACGCTGGGTCTGTTTATTGCCATTATCCCGCGGCTGATCAATCTGGTTCACGTCTGGATTCCGCGAGGGCGCTATGTGCTACCCGCGGAACGTGTCGATTTTGGCCTGAATCTGATCGGCATTGTGGCGGCCATCTTCAATGCGTTTATTCACAGTCGTGATGCATATGCGGTAATGCCGCTGGGCCTGATTTTGTCGGTGGTTACCGTTGTGTGCATCGCCCTGGGCATTCTTGTCGCCTCTACTTTTTACCTGCCAGCAAGGAGGAATCATGTTTAAGCTTAAACTGAGTGTTCCAGTTGCCTTAGCACTAAGTGTGCTGCTGACAGGGTGCAATGAAAAGGGTTCCATGGGACCGGACGATCAGCTCGGTCTGAATCCTCAACTTCCTGAACCGAAGAATTTTCTGTCCCCGCCCATGCAGGTGCCTAAGGGTGTAGGCTGGTCAGAGGGCAAAATGCCTACCGTGGCAAGTGGCCTGAAAATTGAAAAGATTGCCGGCGATCTGAAACATCCGCGACAGGTTTACGCATTAGCTAATGGCGATGTACTGGTAGTCGAATCCAATTCGCCAGGAACCGCGCCTGTGACTGCACCGAAAAAGCTTTTCGCAGGTCAGGTAATGGGTCGATCCGGCAAGGGTGGCAAGGGTGGTAATCAGATTACCTTGTTGCGTCCAAAAGGGGATTCAGGTGAATGGGAGAAGCACGTTTTTCTTCAGAATCTGGATTCACCCTTTGGCGTTCAGCTGATAGGTAATGAGCTCTACGTTGCCAATACCGGCAATATCATGAAGTACCACTACGAGACCGGCGAAACGCAGCTGAAAGATCCCGGTCAGGAGTTCACGGATCTGCCTGACACCATAAATCATCACTGGACCAAAGCGCTGCTTGCGAGCCCCGACGGTTCCAAACTGTACGTTGGCGTCGGATCGAACAGCAATATTACCGAGAACGGCCTGGCCGTAGAGTATCGACGCGCTGCTGTTCTGGAAGTGGATGCCAAAACCGGTGCCAGCCGGATCTTTGCATCGGGACTGCGTAATCCGACAGGCCTGGACTGGGAGCCTCAGTCCGGACAATTGTGGGCCATCGTGAATGAGCGTGACGAAATCGGTGCCGACCTGGTACCTGATTACATAACGTCTGTGAAGGATGGCGGTTTCTACGGCTGGCCTTATAGTTATTACGGTCAGCATATTGATACGCGCGTTAAGCAGCAACGTCCGGATCTGGTGAAAAAGGCCATTGTGCCTGACTATTCGCTGGGTTCACATGTGGCGCCGCTAGGTGTGCATTTCTACACCGGTCAGGGTCTTCCTGAGAAATATCGCGGCGGCGCGTTTGTCAGTGAACATGGAAGCTGGAACCGATCACCACTCAATGGCTATCGCATCAGCTATGTACCGTTTACTGATGGCAAACCCAGCGGCAAGACGGAATCTGTGGTTACCGGTTTCGTTTCTGACGATCAGGAGTCCCTCTTTGGTGCCCCGGTCGGCCTGACAGAGGCTAAAGACGGATCGCTGATTTTTGCTGACGACGTTGGTAATACAGTGTGGCGAGTATCAGCGGCTACGCCATAGTGCGTCAAGGGATTGGGTGGTTACCAGAGCGCGATGCGATATAGCGGTCCGTTAGTGGTGAACTGTCAATGGTAAAGCGTCGCGAATGATCGCGCACTGGTAACCCTCGTCCTTCCTGGCCGGATCAACTCGCACGTTGTACATGCCCACAGAAATAAGCAGTCATGATTCGTCGCCGGCAGTAACGGTGCGAGACGTCATGACACGTGTAATGGTCAGGCTGGTTTCAGTATCTCATTCGTAATTCGTTAAAGAATAAGACCGGGCCTGATCGGTGGATATCCTGATTTTTTTTATGCGAATCACCTGTCTACGGACGATCGACAGGAAATATCACGCATGACATCATTTACAAAAGCACGTATTTTCTGATTGTCTGTAATGACCTTCGTGCCGAAAGCGCGAACAATGGCGGTGCAGGATCTGAAAACTTACACCTTATAAGGAAAGCTTTATATGATGAAAAAAACCACTCGTTCATTGTTTCTGGCTGCGACATTCGCGGGTATGGCCGCATTGACAGGTTGTGCCGGTAACGGCATTGACTCCGGTGCGAGCACCGAACCAGCGACAGGAGCGACTGCGCCTACGACATCTCCTGAAGCCTCAGCGGCAATGCCTGGCAACACGTCAGCAATGCCAGGCACCAACGCAGACTCTATGCAAGGCGCGAGCGCTGCACCTGGTGCGGCAGCGCCTATGCCTGCGCAATAAGCCATTCTGACAGGAGCCGGGCCGGGATGCCTTTATCCTGAGCGTTCGATCTGAACAGCTGAATTCCCGGTTCTTCTGCTCCTGTCTGAAATGCGATGGGCTGCACTCTCTGTTAGAGGGTGCAGCCCATGTTTTTTGAATGCAGACCGAACTTTCTTACCAATGCAGATAGAACATACCTTTTGCCAGCAGCACGATGCCGATCATATGGCAAAAGACACTGATGTGTATGACCTTGAAGTGCCGCGCATTCAATTTTCCCTTGCGGCGCAGTGTCATGGCAGTAAGAAAATGCCCAAAGACGCTTATAGCAAGTGTAATCTTAATGGTAAGCAGCAGACCAAAACTGCTTGAAAACGGGTTTGCGAGAGCGTAGCGGTGGTGCCACGCCAGCCCCGCACCCGCACTGAACAATACCAGCAGAACCCAGGGCATGATACTTCGTGCCCGTGTTCCTATTGCTGTCTCAAGCATTCGCATGGCTTCGCGAGGTACGTGTTTGCGTACGTTCTCCAGAATCAATACCTCAAAGAAAACGGTACCGATGAAGACCAGGGCGGCGAATAAATGAATGATCAGAAAAATAGGGTATGCCATGCGGTGAACTCCTGCCGTAGCGTATTACGGTGTTCATAACGAAACGAACCGGACAGATTCTCTACCTGGAATAATCCCATGCTTTGACAAATGCCATATTGATAAGGATCAAACGCGCCTTTGATGATGATAGCCCGGCAGTTTGGTCAGTGGTGTCGAAAGACCGCCAGTCAGGACAAGTACGGGGTAAACTTGGAACATGTCAGGGCGCTAAGCACGTTTTTGCTTCGCCCGTCCCCATTACTGCCATTCAAGGAATGCCATGAGTTCAACCAAACGCCTGCGGTCCGCAAATATTACACAGGGTCCGGCGCGAGCACCGAACCGCTCCATGTTCTATGCGCTGGGCTACAAAGAAGAAGATTTTGTCAAACCCATGGTGGGCGTGGCAAATGGCTATAGCACCATCACCCCCTGTAACAGCGGGCTGCAGAAGCTGGCCGATGCAGCCATTGAGGCCATTGAAACGTCAGGAGGGAATGCCCAGGTATTTGGCACACCTACGATCTCTGACGGTATGGCAATGGGTACCGAGGGTATGAAATATTCACTGGTTTCTCGGGAAGTGATTGCCGATTGCGTCGAAACCTGTGTGCAGGGACAGTGGATGGACGGCGTTGTGGTCATTGGCGGCTGCGACAAGAATATGCCAGGTGGCATGATGGGCATGCTGCGCGCCAATGTGCCTGCCATATATGTGTATGGTGGCACTATTCTGCCCGGACGCCTCAATAACAAAGATCTGAACATTGTCAGCGTTTTTGAGGCCGTGGGTGAGAATGCAGCGGGCCGCATGAGCGATGAAGAATTGCGTCAGGTTGAGTTGCATGCCATTCCCGGACCCGGCTCCTGCGGCGGAATGTATACCGCCAACACGATGAGTTCTGCGTTCGAGGCCATGGGCATGAGCCTGCCATATTCGTCAACCATGGCGAATGTTCATGACGAGAAAACAGAATCAGCAGCCGAATCCGCAAGGGTTCTGCTGCGTGCGATTGAACAGGATCTCAAGCCACGTGATATTGTGACCCGCAAGTCGATAGAGAATGCGGTGAGTGTCATTATGGCGACCGGAGGGTCAACCAATGCCGTGCTGCACATTCTTGCCATTGCTCATGCAGCAGGGGTGGAATGGAGCATTGATGATTTTGAGCGGGTTCGTCAGCGTGTGCCTGTCATTTGTGATCTTAAACCGAGTGGGCAGTTTCTGGCGGTGGATTTTCATCGTGCCGGTGGCGTGCCTCAGGTCATGAAAATCCTGCTCAATGCCGGTCTGATTCACGGCGATTGCGTGACCATCACCGGTCAGACCATTGCCGAGATTCTGCGCGACGTCCCTGATACGCCGTCAGCAGACCAGAAGGTCATTATGACAATTGAAAATGCCCTGTATAAGCAGGGTCATCTTGCCATTCTGAAAGGAAATCTCTCTCCGGAAGGCGCCGTCGCGAAAATCACAGGGCTGAAGAATCCGGTTATCACCGGGCCGGCACGCGTGTTTGATGATGAGCAGTCTGCACTCAAGGCGATTCTGGATGGGAAAATCAAGGCAGGGGATGTCATGGTCCTTCGTTACCTGGGACCCAAAGGCGGGCCGGGCATGCCGGAAATGCTGGCCCCCACGGGTGCGCTGATCGGCGCCGGTCTGGGTGACTCGGTCGGCCTCATTACAGACGGCCGGTTTTCCGGTGGTACCTGGGGCATGGTGGTGGGACATGTGGCACCCGAAGCCGCAGTGGGCGGGACCATCGCACTGGTTGAGGAAGGCGACTCCATCACTATCGATGCGCATCAATTACTTTTGCAATTGAATGTACCGGAAGCAGAAATTGAATCCCGCCTTGCCAAATGGACTGCACCGCAACCGCGCTACACGCGGGGCGTTCAGGCCAAATTCGCCTTCAACGCGTCAACAGCAAGTACCGGCGCTGTGCTGGACAAGTTTTAATTTGAATATGAGCGAAAAGCTGACCAGATCTGCCACGGTCAGCTGAACTGCAGTGTTGCCCCATCCCAGCGACCGTCCCGAATCAGGGTACGCACCACGTCCTTGAGCACCACGCGTGTTGCCAGCGCAGCGGGCGACAGTTCTTCGTCGGGCGGACCAGTCAGAATCGTACACCGGAAGAGGGATTTGTCTGCAATCGGGACGGAGATAATGTCCGGATCGTGAATGAGTGCCATGGCGGAACTGGGGTGGATGGTTGCCCCCAGGCCCTGTTGCACCGCACTCATCAGCGTATTCAGTCCATCAATTTCAAGCGTAATATTCGGCCGGATATTGCGGCTGTTGAACGCATTGATGATAATGCTCACAAGTGTATGCCGACCTGTCGGCAGGATCAAAGGCAGCGTTGGAATCTGATCCAGAGAAACACGCTTGCTATCTGGCATGCCTTGCAGGGATCGACTGCCAATCACAAAAAGTCTTTCTTTCAGCAACGGCAATACACTCATGCGCGGATCCTCTCCAATATCAAAACGCATGGACAGATCCAGCCGTCTGGAATCAAGCAGGGTTGTCAGATGCGCGGACAGCCCCTCAACAATCTGCAGACGAATCTTGGGATATCGCCTGCCCATTTCCGTGAGCAGGGGCAGGGCAAGTTTAAGAGCGGTGGTGGGCGCCATGCCAATACTCACTTTTCCGGACAGGCGTTCACTGCGGGTGGCGCTGGAGGCTCTTTCAACATGCTCGCAGATGGCACGTGCATGGTGCAGAAACTCCAGACCGGCACCTGTCGGGATGACGCCAGTAGATTTCCTTTGTAATAAGCGGGTGGACAATTCACTTTCCAGTCGACTGATCTGCTGACTCAGCGTCGATGTGGTGACATCCAGAGCCAGAGCAGCCTTGCCCATGCTTCCCGCTTCTACCACCTGAATGAAATATTGAATCTGTCGCAGTTCCATGCCGCATCCTCGTCGTTGATGGAAAGTGTTTAATTATATTAAACCCCCATTGCCAGCAGGATGGTAGCCAGATCATGCAGCGCTTCATAGAATAAAAAACCGATGGCACATTTGTCATTATCCCACTTGAAATTGACTCACCTGGATATTCCATGAATAGCTATGAACTGAACATTTCTTCCATGCAGGATCAATGTACGCCCGAAGAATGGAGCAGACGTGTGGATCTGGCCGCCTGTTATCGGCTGATTGCGTTGTATGGCATGTCCGATATGATCGCCAATCATATTTCGGCCAATGTTCCCGGCGAGGAAAAGGCATTTCTTATCAATCCCTATGGTTTGCTTTACGAGGAAATTACAGCCTCGAGCCTTATCAAGGTCGATTTGAAGGGCGATATTCTGGCCAAGCCCGATTTTGGCGATCTGGACTATGGTATCAATCGCGCCGGCTATGTCATTCATAGTGCAATTCACGAAGCGCGTCATGATGTGGGCTGCGTCATTCATACGCATAGCTGGGCATCCATGGCCGTCTCTTCGCTCAAATGCGGCTTGCTGCCGCTCAATCAGACATCCATGCGTTTTCTGAAAATCGGCTATCACAATTATGAAGGAGTCGTGCTGGATGACAAGGAAAAGGAATCGCTGGTCAGGGACCTGGGTAAGGGTGAGGGTCTGATTCTGCGTAATCACGGCGCCCTGATTGCCTGCGCCAGTATTCCGGAAGCCTTCAACTGGATGCACAGACTGGAACTGTCCTGCGTGGCCCAGCTGGCCGCCATGGC
>JBEBTQ010000096.1:0-9858 GCA_040393685.1 Advenella kashmirensis
CTGACTTCTTATGCTGCGACACAGGCGATTATTGAAGGCATCAAGGCGACGAAAAGCACCGAACCTGAAGATGTTGCCGTATGGCTGCATGGCAATACCGTCAAATCAGTCATTGGTGATCTGTCATGGAACAAGCAGGGTGACCTGAATACATTCAAATTCGACATTTATACATGGCACAAAGACGGCAGCAAAACTGCTGTGAAATAAATGCCGTGTAGTGACTGATCTGTTGCAGGACAGGCTGGCCAGATAACAAGTTTTATTTTGGCCGTCCTGTTTGAAAAAAGGCGAGGAAACGTGATGTTCCTCGCCTTATTTTTTGGCAATTCCGCCTGCCGCTGGCGTACCAGAGGCAAAGAGTCCACGGCTAGTCGATGCGGCGTGTGGTTTGCGGATCGAACCAATGCAGATGATGACGAGCATCGGCACCCACATTCACGGTATCGCCGATTCTGTAGGCGGAAGAGGGGGAGTCGTGAACATCGCAACGAATCACCACAAGGGTGTCGCCCACGCGACCGTGTATCAGTTTCTCTGAGCCAAGAATCTCTACCATTTCCACAATCATCGGAATGCCTGGCTGGTCCAGCACCACATGTTCGGGCCTGAAGCCCAGGATGGTTTCCTTGCCACGCGCACGATCGGGAACCTGTACCGCCGGTATATCCATTTTCTGGCCGTCTCGCGTGGTGATTTCTCCGCTGGCGCTGACCGTTACCGGAATCAGATTCATGGGTGGAGAGCCAATAAAAGCGGCGACAAATGTGGTTGCAGGCTTTTCGAAAACCTCGATGGGTGTGCCGATCTGTTCTGCTACACCTTTGTTCATGACGATCATGCGATCGGCCAGTGTCATGGCTTCCACCTGATCGTGCGTCACATAAAGGCTGGTTGTGCGCAGGCGCCGGTGCAGTTTCTGAATTTCCAGCCGCATCTGCACACGCAGCTTGGCATCCAGATTTGATAGTGGTTCATCAAAAAGAAAGACCTTGGGTTCGCGCACAATGGCGCGGCCCATGGCAACGCGCTGACGCTGCCCGCCAGACAACTGACGTGGGCGACGATCCAGCAGGTGGCCCAGTTCCAGGATGCTTGCTGCCTGCTGCACGCGTTCATCGATTTGCGCCTTGGTCATCTTGCGGATCTTGAGACCGTAAGCCATATTTTCGTATACCGACATATGCGGATAGAGAGCATAGTTCTGGAAAACCATGGCGATATCGCGTTCCGCAGGTTCCAGTTCATTGACCACCTTGCCATCAATTCGGATTTCACCGCTGGTGACAGACTCCAGTCCTGCAACCATTCGCATCAGTGTGGATTTGCCACAGCCCGAAGGCCCGACGATCACAATGAACTCGCCGTCCTGTACGTCAACGTTGACGCCATGAATGACCGCGACATTTCCCGGATAGGTCTTTTTGATATCGTTAAATTGCAATGTTGCCATTTTATAAATCCTTTATTTCTCGGTATCCACGAGACCCTTGACGAACCATTTCTGCATCAGGATCACGACCAGGCCTGGCGGAATCATCGCCAGTATTGCCGTGGCCATCACGATATTCCAGTCTGTCACGCTGTCGCCGCCGCCAATCATGGTTCGAATACCCACGACAATAGGCGTCATGTCGTCGGTCGTTTTCATAACCAATGGCCACAAGTACTGATTCCAGCCGTAGGTGAACTGAATCACGAACAATGCCGCTATGCTGGTTTTGGACAGGGGCAGCAGAATGTCACGGAAAAAGCGCATCGGGCCGGCACCGTCAATACGGGCCGCTTCAATCAGCTCGTCGGGTACAGTGAGGAAAAACTGACGGAACAGAAAGGTCGCTGTGGCCGAGGCAATCAACGGCAGGGTCAGGCCGGCATACGTGTTGGTCAGACCCAGACCCGCGACCACTTCAAACGTAGGTGAAATCCGAACTTCTACCGGCAGCATGAGCGTGATGAAAATCATCCAGAAAAAAAGCATGCGGAACGGAAAGCGAAAATAGACCACTGCAAACGCAGAAAGCATCGATATGGTAATTTTGCCGACGGCAATCACCATGGCGATGACAAAACTCACCCATAGCATATGTCCCACACTTGTGGGCGCTGAGCTGGAGCCACCGAGCAGGGCGCTTTTGTAGTTTTCAATAAAGTGGCCGCCCGGGAGCAATGACATGGGCGCATTGGCTACCTCCTGGGCAGTCTGTGTGGAAGCAATGATTGCGATATAGAGTGGAAAGGCAACCACAATCAGACCCACGATCAGAATGACGTGGGCCATGATATCCAGAGCAGGGCGTCGTTCAATCATCGTCTTTCTCCTTAATACTGAACCTTGCGGTCAACGTAGCGGAACTGGATGATTGTCAGAACAATCACTATCAGCATGAGAATGACCGATTGCGCGCCGGATGAGCCGTAGTCAAACGATTTGAACGCGGTTTTGTAAACGTTGTACACCAAAATGTTGGTGGAGGTTCCCGGGCCCCCCTGGGTTGTGGTGTCGATAATGGCAAAGGTGTCGAAGAACGCATACACAATATTGATCACCAGCAGAAAAAACGTGGTTGGCGACAGCAGTGGGAATACGATGGTGCGAAAACGTCGGAAAGGGCTGGCGCCATCAATGGCCGCTGCTTCCAGCAAAGACGTGGGAATCGACTGCAGACCGGCCAGGAAGAACAGGAAATTATAGGAAATCTGCTTCCAGACTGCGGCCATAACAACAAGAATCATGGCGTCTGTCCCATTCAGTCTGGGGTTCCAGCTGATTCCCAGATTGGTCATGTAGACAGCCAGGGTACCGACAGCGGGAGAAAACAGGAAAGCCCACAGCACCCCCACCACGGCAGGCGCAACCGCATAAGGCCAGATCAGTAACGTTTTATAGGCACCGGCCGCACGCACGACACGATTGGCCATCAGAGCCAGAATCAGGGAGACGGCCAATCCGATAACGGCGACCAGACCAGAGAAAAGCAGGGTGACCCAGAAGGAAGAATGATAGGTGCTATTGCTGAAGAGACTGGTGTAGTTTTCAAACCAGACAAACTGCTCGTCACCACCAAACGCTGATTCGATGAAGAAAGACTGTTTGATGGCCTGGCCTGCCGGTAAAAAGAAAAAGACAAACGTAATAAACAATTGCGGCGCCAGCAGAAGATAGGGCAGCAGTTTATGGTTAAAAACAACGCGTTTTTCCATGAGAGAATTCCGATGCAGGTCGTGATTGCTTATACATCCGGTCACCTGCGGTAGACGGACCCGACGGGGCCATGAGTCCAATATTGTAATGCCGGTCGCCGAATGGTCGACAGGCCGGACGCCACCGTACCCCAAAAAACCAAATGCGCTTCAGACGATTCGCGAATGGCGACTATTTCATTTGAAGCAGGAAAGAACAAAGGTAAAACAAAAACAGCGAGGGCAATGCTTTGCCCCCGCCGTCATCAACCGCAAAAAGCGTTACTTGTTGCTGTTTTCAAAACGTACCAGCAGGTCGTTGCTGCGTTTTTCCATATCTGCAACGCCATCTTTAATGGACACTTTGCCACCAAACATGGATTCCATGACGCCTTCTTCGATATCGCGGATCTGAGGCAGGAAGCCCAGACGGACACCACGGGATTGCGCAGTTGTTTCAACATTCAGTTGCTGGAATGGTACGTCTGTCCCAGGGTTTTTATCGTAGTAGCCGGCTTCTTTGGTCGCTTCATAGGCGGCTTTGACGACTGGCACGTAACCTGTGTCCTGGTGCCATTTGGCGGCCACTTCAGGTTTGGTCAGATAGTGGAAGAAGGCCGTAACGCCTTTGTACACTTCAGGAGACTTTTTGGAGAACACCCACAGAGAGGCGCCGCCAATCACACTGTTCTGTGGTGCACCTTTAACGTCGTCATAGTAAGGCAATTTGACAACGCCGAATTTGAACTGGCCGTTTTTCAGGATGCTGGCTCGTGTACCGCTGGAGCCGGTGAACATGCCACATTTGCCGGAGGTGAACAGCGCATTGGCTGCGTCGCCACGTCCGCCATAGGTAAACGTGCCTTCCTTGGACATTTTGCTGAGGAATTCAAAGTGCTTCATGAAAGCGTCGGAATGCAGATCGATACGAGCATCCAGTCCGCCAAAGCCATTGTCTTTTGATGCGTAAGGAACGTTGTGCAGTGACGCGAAGTTTTCGATCAGTACCCAGGCAGGCCAGGAGGTTGTGTAGCCGCACTCAACGCCTGCTTCTTTGAGTTTTTTTGCATAGGCTTCAATGTCAGCGTAGGTTTTCGGGCCTTTTTCAGGATCCAGTCCGGCTTTCTGGAACAGATCCTTGTTATAGAACATAACCGGTGTGGAGCTGTTAAATGGCATGGAAACCAGTTTGCCATTGGTATCAGAGTAATAGCCGGCGATGCCAGGGACAAAGGCTTTAGGATCCAGCGGGTCACCTGCCTTTTCTGCCATTTCCTGAACAGGCTGGATGGCGCCTTTGGAGAACATCATGGTTGCCGTGCCAACTTCAAACACCTGAAGGATATCGGGTGACTGACCGGCGCGATAGGCTGCGATACCGGCGTTCATGGATTCTCCGTAATTCCCTTTATAGGTTGCCTTGACTACGTAATCTTTCTGGGAGGCATTGAAATCCTTGACGATGTCGTTGACACGCTCTCCCAGCGGTCCTTCCATGGAATGCCAGAAAGTGACGTCTGTAGCCGCATGGGCGCTAAGGCTGGCAACCGACAGAATGACAGCCAGGGGTAAGGTGCGAAAGGTAAAGCGCATTATTGATTTCTCCAAGGAAATAAATGCCCAGTGATACAAAATGGGGCAGTAATAGACCGCATTATAATATGACTCGTTTGTTACAGAATAGTGACTATCCCTAACCCCGCCTCGGGCATCAGTTTTTGCCCATAAGTTCAATAAAATCGGCTGTTTGCTTGTATTTTTGTCCGAATTGGCGTATTTTGCCGTGCGCGCTGGTGCATTCGCAGAGTACAATTGCTGACCATGAAAAATTCACTGACTATTGCATTCATTGGCGGCGGCAATATGGCCGGCGCCATGCTGGGTGGGTTGCTTGGCAATCTGTGCCAGCCCGACGATATCCTTATTGTGGATCCCAACGAAAATATCCGGTCCCAATGGGAGCAGCAGGGCGCAAAAACAGCCGCCTCGCCTGGTGACATTCTCGGGTCTTACAAAGTATGGATCTATGCTGTCAAGCCCCAGGTCATGCAGCAGGCTATTGCCGCATCCCGAGCGTTCCTGCAGAAGGACACACTGGTGATCAGCATTGCTGCAGGCCTCACGACCGATTTGCTGTCAGGCTGGCTGGATGAGCAGACCCAGGAAAAGCAGACGCGCCTGATCCGATGCATGCCAAATACACCGGCACTGATCCGCGAAGGCATTACCGGCCTTTATGCCTTGCCCGACGTACCTGCAGCAGACCGTGATCTGGCCGAACAGGTTATTCGCTCTGTCGGCGACGTTATCTGGGTAGAGCAGGAAGCGCAACTTGATGCCGTCACTGCCTTGTCCGGCAGCGGACCGGCCTACGTGTTTCTCTTTATTGAAGCACTGACCGAAGGCGGCGTTCGTCTGGGACTGTCTCGGACTCAGGCAGCAACGCTGGCTCTGGCGACGCTCAAGGGTGCCAGTCTGCTGGCTCATGGGTCAGAAGACACACCCGCAAGTTTGCGTGAGAAAGTCACTTCGCCTGGTGGTACCACAGCTGCAGCGCTGGCCCGCTTTGAACAGGGAAAGTTCGCAGAGTTGGTGCAGTCAGCAATGCAGGCGGCCAGCGACCGGGCCGCCGAAATGGCAAGGTCGGCTGCAGCCGATTCGGCCAGTCATTCCTCTGAAAAGAAGTAACCGTTATGAAAACCGCAAAATTTGAAAAAATGACCCCGACTCAGACACTACTGGCCATTGCCATTATGTGTCTGATCATTATCTCCTCCAACATTCTGGTTCAGCCGCAGTTTCACATCAATGACTGGCTGACCTGGGGTGCCATCAGCTATCCGGTCTGCTTTCTGGTTACCGATCTGCTCAATCGTCGATTCGGTCCGCAACGCGCCCGCCTTGTTGTTTATATTGGCTTTTTCGTTGCGGTGCTGGCGTCCTATTTCGTGGCCGATGCCAGAATCGCCATTGCTTCCGGAACGGCGTTTCTGACCTCCCAGCTGCTTGATATCTTCGTCTTTGACAAGCTGCGCAATAAATCCTGGTGGAAAGCGCCTTTCATAGCGGGCTGGATGGCAGCCATCATCGATACATTCCTGTTTTTCGCAGTTGCCTTTGCCGGCACAGAAGTCCCCTGGGTAACCCTGGCTACCGGTGATATCGGCGTCAAACTGTTGATCAATGCAATGCTGCTGGCCCCGTTTCGCGTGCTCATGTGGAACATCGGTCGTCCACGCAGTGTTCAGGCCTTATAACCAGCGGCAACGGAGCCGAACCGGGAGCACCATTCTCGCGACCCTGGTTTTTCCGGCAATAAAGCCGGTTATCCAATAGAAGCAAAAGCACGTCACGACAACCGCTTTAGAACGGAAGTCGCGGCGGCACGGGGAGTACATCATGCAGGACTTTCTGCCTCAATTCATACAGCAGCTCATTAACGGGCTTTCGCTTGGCGCCATCTACGCGCTGATCGCTATCGGTTATACGATGGTGTATGGCATTATCGGCATGATCAATTTTGCACACGGGGAAATCTATATGATTGGTGCCTATGTGGGATTGGTCACGCTGTCAGCGCTGGGAATCAACAATGGCATTCCTATACCGGTAGTGATTATTGCCATGCTGTTGATTTCTGCGGTAGTTACCGGTTTTTATGGTTACGCCGTAGAAAAAGTGGCCTACCGGCCACTAAGAGGAAGTCCGCGTCTTGTGGCGCTGATATCGGCCATTGGTATGTCCATCTTTCTTCAGAACTGGGTCGCCATCGGCCAGGGTTCCCGCGACATGGCTGTGCCAAATCTGCTGTCGGGCTCTTTTCAGTTCAGCCTCAATGGCGATTTTGCCATTACGCTGACCTATTCACGACTCATGATCATGGGCGTGGTCTTTGTCCTGATGGTAGCGCTGACCCTGTTCATTCGCCATTCACGCATGGGTCGGGCTTCTCGCGCGTGTTCCCAGGACATGCATATGGCCAGCCTGCTGGGAATTGATACCAACCGGGTCATTTCCTTCACCTTTATTCTGGGCGCTGTGCTGGCTGCGGTGGGCGGCGTACTGATCGCTCTGACCATCGGTAAGCTTAATCCCTTTATTGGCTTTATTGCGGGTATCAAGGCATTTACTGCTGCGGTACTTGGCGGAATCGGCAGTGTGCCTGGTGCCATCCTTGGCGGACTGCTGCTTGGCGTGGCCGAAACACTGGCCGCGGCCTACATAGGATCGGAATATAAGGATATTGTGGCTTTCGGACTGCTGGTACTGATTTTGTTGTTCAGACCTACGGGGCTGCTGGGTAAACCAGAGGTGGAAAAAGTATGACCAAAAACCTCAAGAACGCGGTGATTGCTGCGCTGGTGGCGGGTATCCTGCTGACACCCATTTTCGGACTTGGCCTGACACGTCAGGGTATTACAACGACGGTGATACCCGACTGGTCCGTCGTGCTGATTGGCATGGCCATTGTATTTGTTGTGCAATTGATCAAGCCCTTGATCTTCAGGGGAAGAAAGACGCCGGCAGCAAGAAAGCTGCGCTCTGACAGGCAGGCAGTGATTGGTCAGAAGACCATGTTTGCACTGTTTACTCTGATGCTGATCATTGCAGTTGTTTGGCCCTTTTTTGGTGATCGGGGTCAGATTGACATCGCGACGCTGGTCCTGATTTACGTCATGCTTGGTCTGGGGCTGAACATTGTCGTGGGCTTTGCCGGTCTGCTTGATCTTGGCTTTGTCGGATTTTACGCGGTGGGCGCCTATACTTACGCCTTGCTTTATCACTGGGCCGGCTGGGGTTTCTGGCAGGCGCTACCACTGTCGGGCCTGTTCGCTGCCATTTTCGGCTTCGTGCTTGGCTTTCCTGTGCTGCGACTACGCGGAGATTATCTGGCCATTGTGACCCTTGGGTTCGGAGAAATCATCCGATTGCTGCTGACCAACCTCACGACCATTACCGGTGGTCCTGACGGTATTTCAGGCATCCCTAAACCCTCTGTCTTCGGTTATGAAATGGTGCGCAGTGCTCCCGAAGGGCAGCAGACGTTTCACCAGTTGATGGGCTGGAAGTTTGCCACGGTCGATGTGGTCATCTACCTGTACCTGATGGCACTGGTGCTTGCCGTTATCACTTTTGTGATTTCGGCGCGGCTTATACGCATGCCGGTCGGCCGAGCCTGGGAAGCGTTGCGAGAAGATGAGGTCGCCTGCCGCTCCCTGGGTATGAATCCCACAAAAATCAAATTGTCCGCCTTCACGCTAGGCGCGATGTTCGCCGGATTTGGCGGTGCCTTCTTCGCCGCAAGACAGGGTCTGGTCAATCCGGAATCGTTCACTTTTATCGAGTCTGCACTGATTCTGTCAATTGTGGTGCTGGGCGGCATGGGTTCACAGATTGGCGTTATTCTGGCGGCGATTGCCCTGACCGTCTTGCCGGAACTGGCACGTCAGTTTGCTGAATATCGCATGCTGATTTTTGGTCTGGTGATGGTACTGATGATGATCTGGCGTCCGCAAGGGTTGCTGCCTGTTAAACGGCCTCATGTGGAGATTGGAAAATGACGTCAACTGTTCTGCGTGTTGATTCCCTCAAAATGCGTTTTGGCGGATTGCTTGCCGTTGACTCTGTCAGCCTGGATGTACAGAAAAACGAAGTATTCTCGATCATTGGTCCGAATGGGGCGGGAAAAACAACCGTCTTCAATTGCATCAGCGGCTTCTATAAACCGACTGAAGGCACCATTACCTTGAACGATAAGCCGCTTACCGGTCTGCCGAGCCACAAGGTGGCACAGCGCGGTCTGGTGCGCACCTTTCAGAATGTCCGTCTGTTCAAGAATCTGACGGTACTGGAGAATCTGCTGGTGGCTCAGCATACCCTGCACGAATCCAATTTCCTGTCGGGGTTGCTTAATCTGCCATCCTATCGAAAGGCTGAGCGCAAGGTACTTGAGTCAGCCCTGTTCTGGCTCGATTTCATGGGAATCAGAGAGTACGCAAATCGCGAAGCGGGAACACTGGCCTACGGTCACCAGCGCAGGCTGGAAATTGCCCGCTGCATGATTACCAAACCGGTACTTTTGCTGCTTGATGAACCGGCCGCTGGCCTGAACCCACAAGAAAAAATCGATCTCGCGGGGCTGATCAATCGCCTCAGGAAAGAGTTTGACCTTTCCGTTTTGCTGATCGAACACGATATGAGTCTGATTATGGGAATTTCCGACAGGATTCTGGTCATGGAACACGGCAAGCCAATCGTAACCGGTGTTCCCGATGTTGTCCGCGCCGACCCCCGCGTCATCAAGGCGTATCTGGGAGAAGAATAAGATGCTAAAACTGGACAATGTGAGCACCCATTATGGAGCGATCCAGGCCCTGAATTCGGTTTCTATTGAAGTGAATGAAGGCGAGATCGTCACACTGATTGGGGCCAACGGCGCAGGAAAGACCACGCTGCTGATGACCGTCTGCGGTAATCCGCGAGCATCGTCGGGCACAATTTCATTTCTCGGAGACGACATTACCAGCGAACCGACCTCGGTCATTATGCGCCGGGGTATCGCTGTGTCTCCCGAAGGTCGTCGGGTATTTCCAGATCTGACTGTACTTGAAAATCTGAAAATCGCTGGTTTCGCCAAACCGGTGCAGGGCAGGCGGTTTGAGTCCGGCGTAAAGT
>JBEBTQ010000097.1:0-9826 GCA_040393685.1 Advenella kashmirensis
CGTCAGGCCTGGCATCCCGTGCGCTGGGTGGAAACCATTCGCGCCATGAAAGCTCAAGGTGTGACCCATGTGGTTGAATGTGGTCCGGGCAAGGTGCTGGCAGGACTCATCAAGCGCATTGAGCCGGAACTGGTCACGCTTTCCGTCAATGACCAGGCATCACTTGATGCCGCCCTCAGTCAAATCAACGCTTAAGGAACTTTCGATGTCAGAACAGCAAGAACTCACCGGTCAGATTGCGCTGGTCACAGGTGCCAGTCGTGGTCTGGGTAAAGCCATCGCCCTCGAACTGGCCAAACGCGGTGCGACTGTCGTTGGAACAGCTACGTCCGAATCCGGTGCGCAGGGCATTACAGAGATGCTGTCAGGACGCCAGGGTCGCGGTGTGGTGCTGAACGTGACCGATGCCGACGCCTGCGATGCGCTCCTTGCCGAACTCGGAAAAGAGGGCGGACCCCATATTCTGGTGAATAATGCCGGCATTACCCGTGACGGGCTGGCCATGCGCATGAAAAATGAAGACTGGTCCGACGTCATCGGCACCAATCTGGATGCCGTCTTCCGGCTGTCCCGCGGGGTTCTTCGCGTCATGATGAAGGCTCGCGCCGGTCGCATTATTAATGTCACCTCTGTGGTGGGATCTGCCGGTAACCCGGGTCAGGCCAATTACGCTGCGGCCAAGGCAGGTGTTGCGGGCATGACGCGCGCACTGGCTCGCGAACTGGGAAGCCGTAATATTACTGTCAACTGCGTCGCACCGGGTTTCATTGACACTGATATGACACGTGCTCTTGGCGATGATCAGACGGCTGCACTGCTCGGACAGATTCCGCTGGGCCGCCTGGGGCAGCCAGCCGATGTAGCCAACGCCGTTGCCTTCCTGGCAGGCCCTCAGTCAGGGTATATTACCGGCACCACCCTGCACGTAAATGGTGGTATGTTCATGCAGTAAATATGCCTGACCCTGCACCCGGACAATCGGGTACTGGTCACAGGTTGCCAGCTCGTAAGCCATAATTACGGTACTTACCAGCGGGCATATTCACAACAGGCCGGGGCTGTGGGCAGGGTAATTTGGCATACTGGGGTTTTTTTTCTTATACGCACCTGAAATTTTACTAAAATGCAGGATACGTAAAAGAGCAGTGGTTATTTTTAAACTGTGTTTTAGTTTTACGGTTTTCGCAAACCGGTTTCGCTAAAATATTTTTTTCACATAAAGCCTTTTGCAATTGGTTTGTAGTTGGCTAAAATTGCGGGATTTTCCCCCTTTGGAGATTTACATGGATAGCATCGAACAACGCGTCAAGAAGATCGTCGCAGAACAACTTGGTGTAAATGAAGCAGAAATTAAAAACGAGTCTTCATTTCTTGACGACCTGGGTGCAGATTCACTGGACATGGTTGAGTTGGTCATGGCACTTGAAGACGAGTTCGAAACAGAAATTCCTGACGAAGAAGCTGAAAAAATCACAACTGTTCAGCAGGCTGTCGACTACATCAATTCACACAAAGCCTGATTTGTGTGAGTCAGCCGGTATGCTCGCGCGCACCGGTTGCAATAAAAAGAGTGGTTTTGGAAAGTGGCGCACGCCTGTGTCCTTGCGGATCCGGGCGGAATAAACCGTTTCCAGACCCTTTTTTTATTTGTGGGTTTTGATTCATATTTACTTCAGTAAAGGGTAGGGAGCCAACCGTGAAAAGACGCGTTGTCATTACCGGACTGGGAATCGTGTCCCCGGTCGGAAACACAGTACCGCAGGCCTGGGATAATATTGTTAACGGCCGTTCCGGCATCGACCGCATTACCCGCTTTGATGCTTCCAGTTTCAATGCGCAAATTGCCGGAGAGGTCAAAGACTTTGACGTGACCCAGTATCTGTCGGCAAAGGATGCCAAGCAGATGGACACCTTCATCCATTACGGCATTGCAGCCAGCGTGGATGCCTGGAAAGACGCAGGGCTTACCGTTACCGAAGAGAACGCAGACCGTATCGGTGCCATTGTGAGTTCAGGCATTGGCGGATTGCAAAGAATTGAGGAAACCCAGACAGAGTATCTGGCCAAGGGACCACGCCGTATTTCTCCTTTCTTTGTACCGGCCTCGCTGATCAATCTGATCTCTGGCCAGGTCTCCATCATGCTGGGTCTCAAGGGGCCCACCTACGCTGTGGTATCTGCCTGCACAACCGGTCTGCACTCCATTGGCGATGCCGCCCGGCTGATTGAATATGGCGATGCCGACGTCATGCTGGCTGGCGGTGCGGAATCCACCGTGTCGCCGCTGGGTATTGGCGGTTTTGCCGCCATGCGCGCCCTGTCAACCCGCAATGATGATCCGCAGGCGGCCTCACGCCCCTGGGATGTTGACCGCGACGGTTTCGTTCTTGGTGAAGGGGCAGGTGTGCTCGTGCTGGAAGAGTATGAACACGCCAAGGCTCGCGGCGCACGCATTTACGGCGAATTTGCCGGTTACGGCATGAGTTCCGATGCGCACCACATTACGGCACCCGATCGTGACGGTCCGCGTCGTGGCATCCTGAACGCCCTGAAAAACGGAAAGATCAATGCCGACCAGATTGATTACGTCAATGCACACGGCACCTCAACACCGCTGGGCGACAAGAATGAAACCGAGGCGCTCAAACTTGCCCTTGGCGATCACGCCTACAAAACGGTCGTGAACTCCACCAAATCCATGACGGGGCATTTGCTGGGCGCTGCAGGCGGCATTGAAGCCGTATTCACCACGCTTGCCGTTCATCATCAGATCTCACCACCAACCATCAATCTGAACAATCAGGACCCCGAGTGCGATCTGGACTATTGCGCCAACACCGCAAGGGAAATGAAAATCGACCTGGCGCTGTCCAACTCCTTTGGATTTGGCGGTACCAATGGCTCGATGGTTGTTAAACGGATCTGATTTGGGATACGAGCTTAACCGGCACTGGCAGGTCCGGCTTCTAGTCGGCCAGCCCGGTTATCTGGCATACTTCCGCGTATTCCTGGTGGTTCTGGCCATGCTCTGCATTGCAGGCTTCCAGGCAGCGGCGGTTCTTGGCCTGTTGCTCATGGCAGCACGCGCAGGGCGCGGGCAGCAGCACGGTGCGCGCATCACGCTCCTGCGAGATCTCACAGCATTCGATGTTCTTCAGGCTGCTCCCGAAGGTCAGTTCATATTGGGTCTTGATCACGCTGCAGACCACGCTTTGTCGGATCGCAGTCAACCCGCCGCCGTCCGTCAGCTCCACGCCTGGTGGCAGGGGCCATTCTGGCTTACCTTGTCTTTGCGCGATCCTTATTTTCCTCATTCCCCCGCAGATATCGTCACCATCTGGTCATTCAGGCAGGCGCCCGATGCCTGGCGGCGATTTCGCGTACTGGTTCAGTCTGTGCAATGGACAGATCCGGAATCGGCTCATGGCGGGGTGACAGCATGAGTGAACGTGACGTCGACTGGGAGCTGGTACAGCGGGTTCAGAAGGGCGATAAAAAAGCCTTCGATCTGCTTGTCCTGAAGTATCAGCGTAAAGTCATGGGCCTGCTGGCCCGAATTATCGGCAGCCAGAGCGAAGTTGAGGATATTGCCCAGGAAACCTTCATCAAGGCCTATCGAGCGCTTCCCCAATTCCGGGGAGAGAGCGCCTTTTACACCTGGTTATATCGCATTGCCATCAATACGGCCCGAAACTGGCTTTCGTCTTCGGATCGCAAGCTCAGTTACCCGGACACGCTTGAAAACAAAGACGGTGAAACTTTTTCCCATTCTGACAATCTTATAGATATCGCCACGCCGGAATCGAGCATGGTCACGCAGGAAATTGTCAGTACCGTCAATGAGGCGATTGAAACCCTGCCTGAGGACCTGCGGATGGCCATTGTGCTCAGGGAAATGGAAGGGTTGAGTTACGAAGAAATTGCCCAGGCCATGGGTTGTCCTGTTGGCACAGTACGCTCCCGTATTTTCCGTGCGCGGGAAGCCATCGCGGCGAAACTGAAGCCTGTCCTTGGACAGGCTACGGATCGTCGCTGGTAAGGAATATTAATGGAAAATAAACTGACTCCTGCTGCTATTGACTGGAATGAAACCATCTCTGAAATGGTGGATGGCGAATGCGACAGCTTCGACGCCTCGCGGGTGGATACGCCCTACGGGCGGCAAACCTGGGACACCTACCATCTTATTGGTGATGTAATGCGCAGTGAACACCTGGCCATCAAGCCTTCGGATCTGTTCAATGCCCGCATCAGCAAGCTGATTGCCGAAGAGCCGGCGTATCATGCCGGGCCTGCGCGCGGTTACCTGCGCTGGGGAGCTTCCGGCGTTGCTGCCGCTGCTGCGGTTGCGGCCGTCATGTGGTTCACCGATCCGATACAGCAGTCGCAGCCTCCTGTACAGCAGGAACAGCCCACTGTGGCATCGGCTACGTCTGCGGCCCCGGCTGATATTGCCCCACGCGACTTCCAGGATTATGTGGCAGCGCATAGCCAGATGGTTGGCGCTTATCCTGTTCGCCAGGTTTCCTATGAAATCGGGGATGCGCAGTGATCAGACAGGATTTGCTGCCGCTGTTTTCTGAGCGTTACCGGCATGCTGTGCTGGCCTTCTGCGGGGCAATGGCACCCTGTGTTGCGGCCTTGGCTGCCAGCCCCGTACAACTGCTGATGCAGATTCAAAATGCGGCAGAAACGACCGATTACAGCGGTACCTTCCTGTACCAGCAGGGCAATGTCATGATCTCGTCGCGTGTCACGCATGTGGTCGACGGCGAGGGCGTCAAGGAACGACTTGAGGTGCTTGACGGGGACGCGCAGGAATACCTGCGCAACAATAATATGGTGGAAAGTCTTATTCCGGCCAGAAAAATGGTTGTCATCGACAAGGCTCGCAAGGACCGCTTTCCGGCGCTGTTGCTTGGGCCCGTAGACAATCTGGAACAGTACTACGATATTCAGGCTCGCGACGGACATAACCGTGTCGCGGGACGCCCCTGCGACATGATCGAAGTTCGACCGCGTGCCGATGATCGCTACGGCTATCGGTTGTGCGCCGATGAAAAATCACGCCTGCTGCTCAAATCGCAGACCGTGAATGCACAGGGCACCGTCATCGAACAGGTGACGTTCACCGGCCTGGCGCTGGGCAGCGATGTGGATACGGCAGGGCTGAAATCCTCCCTGTCTTATGCAGACTGGAAACGTATTGAGTTGCATCCCGCAGCCGTGGATCTGCCGCAAGAGGGCTGGCGCATCCACTATCCGACGGGCTTTGCGCCGATCATGAGCATCATGCGGCCCAAAGGAACTAAAGACAACGTAAAGCAACTAATACTTACAGACGGTCTTTCTTCCATTTCGGTGTTTATCCAGAAAGTTAAGGATTCAGAAAAAACCTTTAATAATCAGGGTGATGCCAGAGTTGGATCTATGAATGTCTTTCGTCAGCGTATTGATGATTACTGGCTGACAGCCATCGGAGCCGTTCCCTTGGCGACCCTGAAAGACCTGGCCGTTTCAACAAAATTCATTCAACCTGTTTCAAAACAGTAAACTCTGAAAAGGTATCTTTATGAATAAAAAGGTCAAAAAACCGCTACAGGCTGCGATCGCTTCCGCCCTGATTGGCATGGGAAGTCTCTCTATGCTGTTGCCCACTGGCGGTTACGCGCAGAACGCGCCTGCCGCAGCGGTCCCGACCTCACCCGCTACGGCGGCGCTGCCGGATTTCACGTCGATTGTGGCGGATACGGAAAACGCCGTGGTGAATATCCGCACCATGGAAAAAGTGTCAGCACGCGATAGCCAGGGCTTCGGCTTTGGGCCTGGCGGCGACAGTCCGGATGATCTGTTCCGCTTTTTCTTCGGTCCCGATTTCACACCACCATCCCGTGGTCGTGATCCGCGTGGTGACCGGTCTCCTAAAGGCGAAGAGCGCAGTGTCCCGCGTGGCGTCGGCTCCGGCTTCATCATCTCCAAAGATGGCTACATCATGACCAATAACCATGTGGTCGATGGCGCCTCTAAAATTACGGTGACGATGAATGATGGACGTGAGTTCCCGGCCAAGGTGATCGGTACCGATAAACGCACCGATATCGCCCTGATCAAAATCCAGGGAGAAAACCTGCCTACTTTGAAAATCGGTGATTCCGATAACCTGAAGAAAGGTCAGTGGGTGCTTGCAATTGGCTCGCCTTTCGGACTCGATTCCACAGTGACCTCCGGTATCGTAAGTGCCATCAATCGTGATACAGGCGAGTACCTGCCATTCATCCAGACCGATGTTGCGGTTAACCCCGGCAATTCCGGCGGACCGCTGATCAATCTGAATGGCGAAGTGGTGGGTATTAACTCCCAGATCATTTCCCAGAGCGGTGGTTTCATGGGTATTTCCCTGTCCATCCCGATTGACGAAGCCATGCGCGTTGTCGATCAGCTCAAAGCCACGGGTAAAGTGACTCGCGGTCGCATCGGCGTACAGATTGGTGAAGTGAGCGAAGAAGTGGCCAAGGCCATCGGTCTGCCCAAAGCCGCTGGCGCGCTGGTCAGCAACGTAGAGCAGGGTGGTCCTGCAGACAAGGCTGGTGTTCAGGCCGGTGACGTCATTACCAAATTCAATGGCAGTGAAGTCAAAAAATGGTCAGATCTGCCACGCCTGGTGGGTCAGACCAAACCTGAGTCCGATTCAACGCTGGAAGTCTGGCGTCGTGGCAAATACGAGACGCTGAACGTCAAAATTGCCGAGATCCCAAGTGCGCCTTCCGATACGGCCAACAGCGATGAACCGGCTGAGCAGGCAACCCGCGCGGACCGTCTGGGCCTGACTGTAGAGTCTGTTCCCTCTTCATTGCAAAGCAAAATGCGTATCAAGGGTGGCGTTCTGGTCAAGGATGTCAGTGGTGCAGCCCTGGAAGCCAGCATTCAGCCAGGAGACGTCGTTCTTGCCCTGAACAATCAGGACGTGAAGGATGTGAAGCAGTTCCGCGAAATTGTGGACAAGCTGGAAAAAGGCAAAGCCGCAGCGCTGCTGATTCGGCGTGATAATTTAACCCAATGGGTTCCTGTAACACCTGCAAAATAAGGCTACAATACGCCATGCAGGCCAAAAGGGGCGCTTGATGCGCCCCTTTTTTTGAGTCTGTACCCTGGCCCGCAATATCTCTTCGTATTGGGGCAGTTTTTCGGTGCAGACGCGGGTCGGCGATCCATTCATTCCGGTGCCGCAGGCATCCTTTCCGTGGTGAACAGGCGTACGTGCCGTTTTGGCAACTGTCTTCACTGCATTTTTGCAAGTTTTATGCAACATATACGTAATTTCTCGATTATTGCCCATATTGACCACGGCAAATCTACACTGGCGGACCGCCTGATCCACCGCTGTGGCGGACTGGCTGACCGGGAGATGTCCAAACAGGTGCTCGATTCCATGGATATCGAGCGTGAGCGCGGTATCACCATCAAGGCACAGACGGCTGCGCTTCATTACAAGGCACGCGATGGCAAAGTCTACAACCTGAACCTGATCGACACACCAGGACACGTTGACTTCTCCTATGAAGTCAGCCGATCCTTGTCTGCCTGCGAAGGCGCGCTGCTGGTGGTGGATGCCACCCAGGGCGTGGAAGCGCAGACCGTAGCAAACTGCTACACGGCCATTGAGCTGGGTGTGGAAGTCATGCCTGTGCTGAACAAAATGGATCTGCCGTCTGCAGAACCGGAAGAAGCCCGCAAGGAAATCGAGGACGTGATTGGCATTGACGCCAGCGAAGCCATCAAAGCCAGTGCCAAGACAGGCGAGGGTATCGATGAGATCCTCGAAATGATTGTCGCCAAGGTACCGCCGCCGGCAGGCAGTCCCGATGAGCCTTTGCAGGCATTGATCATCGACTCCTGGTTTGACAATTATGTGGGTGTTGTCATGCTCGTGCGCATCAAGAATGGTGTGCTCAGACCCAAGGACAAACTGCTTTTTATGGCAACGGGTGCGACCCACTTGTGTGAGCAGCTGGGTGTTTTCTCACCGAAGTCCGAGGCGCGTGACATGCTGTCCGCTGGTGAAGTGGGTTTTGTCATTGCTGGCATCAAAGAGCTGGCCAGCGCCAAGGTCGGCGATACCATCACCCTGGCTGGCAAACCGGCTGCGAAGCCATTGCCAGGTTTCAAGGAAGTGAAACCCCAGGTCTTTGCGGGGCTTTATCCCGTGGAGTCCAGTGAATACGACCAGCTGCGTGATTCACTGGAGAAATTGCGCCTTAACGACGCTGCCCTGATGTTCGAACCCGAGGTGTCGCAGGCACTGGGTTTTGGCTTCCGTTGCGGATTCCTCGGCCTGCTGCATATGGAAATCGTGCAGGAACGGCTTGAACGCGAATTCGACATGGACATTATCACCACGGCTCCCTCGGTGGTTTATGAGGTTGAGAATGTGTCTGGTGAAGTTCTTACGATTGAGAGTCCGTCGCGTATGCCCGAAGTGGGCCAGATTCGTGATATTCGCGAACCCATCGTGACCGTCACGCTGTTCATGCCTCAGGAATATGTGGGCTCGGTGATCACGCTCTGTATTTCGAAGCGGGGCAATCAGATCAATATGAGTTACCACGGACGTCAGGTCCATCTGGTATATGAGATCCCACTGGCAGAAATCGTGCTGGATTTCTTTGATCGGCTCAAGTCCGTGTCTCGCGGTTATGCATCCATGGACTACGAATTCCTGGAGTATCGGTCTGCGGATGTTGTCAGGGTCGACCTGCTCATTAATAATGAGAAGGTGGACGCACTATCCATGATCGTTCACCGCTCCAACGCGCGTTATCGGGGCCGGGAAGTAGTCTCGAAAATGCGTGGCCTGATTCCCCGGCAAATGTTCGATGTCGCCATTCAGGCTGCCATCGGCGCGGAAATCATTGCTCGTGAAAACGTCAAGGCATTGCGCAAGAACGTGCTTGCCAAATGCTATGGCGGCGATATCACGCGTAAGAAAAAGCTGCTGGAGAAACAGAAGGCAGGCAAGAAGCGGATGAAACAGGTGGGCAGTGTGGAAATTCCGCAAGAAGCGTTCCTGGCCATTCTCCAGGTTGAAGATAAATAAGGAAGTTGAAGATGAATTTTGCGTTAATCCTGTTCGTATTGCTTGTAGTTACAGGTGTGATCAAGCTGCTCGATGCCCTGGTCTTTCGCAAGCGCCGCGTTGCGCGCTACGGAGACGAGGAGCAGACTCACCGTCCCTGGTGGATAGAGTATTCGCTCAGCTTTTTCCCCGTCATACTGTTCGTCTTTATCCTGCGCTCATTTCTGTTCGAGCCATTCCGCATTCCATCAGGTTCCATGCTGCCCACGCTGCAGAATGGAGACATGATTCTTGTGAACAAATTTACTTACGGCATTCGCCTGCCCATCGTTGACCAGAAAATCATTCCAGTGAATGATCCGCAACGTGGCGACGTTATGGTCTTCCGCTATCCTGTGAATCCCGATATGGATTTCATCAAGCGGGTCGTGGGTGTGCCAGGGGACGAAGTCGTATACCAGAACAAGCGCCTCACTATCAATGGCCAGGCCGTGCCTGTCAGCAATGCAGGACCTTATGTCAACCCGTCACAGCAAAGTGGTTCGCCCGAACAGCTGACCGAAACGCTGGGTGAGCACGAGCATGCCATTCTGAACATGCCGGGCGCGGGTGCTTATCTTGGCATGACGAATTTTCCCGGCAAAGAGAACTGCCAGTACGAGGGCACCAATTTCCGTTGCAAGGTTCCGGAGGGTCAATACTTTGTCATGGGCGATAATCGTGACAATAGCGAAGACAGCCGCTACTGGGGAT
>JBEBTQ010000098.1:0-9819 GCA_040393685.1 Advenella kashmirensis
TGCATTCTTTGTGGATAACACGCCTGTGTTATTAATGGGTTCATTGCTTTTGATCGGCGGCTTCTTCCGTTCGCTGCAATTTACAGGTGTCAACAGCCTTGCATTTGCCGATATCGAACCCGAACAAATGAGTCAGGCCAGCTCTTTCTCAGCGACAGCGCAGCAAATCGGCATCAGCCTGGGTATGGGAATTGCAACGGTCACATTGGACTTGAGTATGCAGCTGCATGGCGCAGAACGCGTTTCCGTCGGTGATATACACACTGGCTTCTGGGTGATCGGCCTGCTCTCAATTATTGCGTCCTACTGGTTCTACAAGCTTGATCCCAAGGCGGGCGAAGGCATAACGGTTCATAAAGAGCGCAAGAATCGCGTTCGATTCAGAAAACACCGCAGATCCGCGAATACAGATGCGGGCACCCAAAATCCAGGTCGCCCCAAAAACATCCAGGCGAAAAGCCAGAGCTGAACTGAGGAGTCTGAGTCGTTTTTTCGGGAAGAACGAACTATCCTGTCAACGGCAATTGAATTTTGACCCCTATGAGGTTCAAAAGCGCCGCGCCATGCGTGGTTAATGGCTGGATGCACGCCGATCAATCACCGCAAAAGGCTTCTCACCTTTCACATTGAGAAATGAAGGTAAAAGAGGCTTATTAAAAATTCTTCTTGTTGATGCAGATATGTCAACTATAGTTGACATATTAATGGATTGACAACTATAATTGACATGTGATCGAAGTTATAAAATCCGATGTTTTTGACCGCTGGCTTAACTCGTTGAGGGATCGCCAGGCTCGCGCAAAAGTACAAGCGCGCATCCGGCGGCTCAGCATAGGTAATCCCGGCGATGTAAAGCCTGTGGGCGAGGGTGTCTCTGAAATGAGAATCGATTACGGCCCCGGCTATCGCGTTTATTACATGCAGCGTGGCCCCGTTGTTGTGGTGTTGCTCAGTGGCGGCGATAAAAATACGCAAGCCAGAGATATAGCTCATGCGAAGACAATAGCCAAACAATGGAAGGAATAATCAAAATGGATGTTAAATTTAGCCGTTATGACACTGCGGATTATCTAAAAAATGAAGATGATATCGTGGCTTATCTTGATGCAGTAATGGAAGACGGCGAACCAGGACTTATTGCAGCGGCACTTGGAGATGTGGCCCGCGCCAGAAATTTAAGCCAACTTGCGCGTGATGTTGGCATGAGTCGTCAAGGACTTGATAAGGCTCTATCTGGTGAGGGAAATCCTAGCCTGGCGACAGTTTTAAAAGTTGCTCAGGCACTTGGATTGCGCTTGTCGTGTAAAGTCGTTTGAAGAATGCAATCGCTCTCTATTGTAAAGGCCATCTATCAAAATTTCGGGTAGAAAACTAGCGTTCGTCAACCGATCAAGTTAATTGACTCGCACCGGCCAAGATACTTGACGTTGAACACACATTCGATGTCCCAGACCAACAGCCCTAACGCACACCTCAATCTTTAATATCACAAATGTGATATTCGGAATATCGTCCGGAATCTTATCGTCCAGAATCTGATTACCGAATTCGTTTTGCACCGTTTTCATACACACCCATCATTTCCAGGACAACTATTACCGACCGCGCGCATATAGATCGCGCCTGCCGATATTGGAATCGTGACAGGCGCGCGTCGTTTTGATTACATCCGCGCTGGCCATCAACCCGGCTCAACGCTAACCACCTTCTGCTCACATAGCTTAGCTCTACATAGAAAGCTCGATTTCAGTATTCGGTGCTTGCAATGCAAAGTTCTCGTACTTATTTAATCGCAGCTGCAATCTGCTTTCCTAGTTCCGCAATTTCGTCCATATTCCCCTTCACCTCACCATGTCGGCCCACTTTCTGGCCTTCGTAGCGCGGAACAAGGTGAAAATGCACGTGGTGAACCGTCTGTCCTGCGACTTCCTTGTTGAACTGAGAAAAAACAAAGCCGTCAGCCTTTGTGACTTCCAGCATGGCTGGCGCGATCTTCTTCGCAGTAGCAATACACGCTTTCGCGCCCTCTTCTGAAAGATCCAGCAACGTTTCCGCTTCCTCTTTTGTGAGAATGAGCAGGTGGCCTTTTGTTTGGGGCATGATATCCATCATGGCGTAAGTCTTGTCGTCTTCATATATCTTGAATGACGGGGCTTCGCCACGAAGAATTTTCGCGAAAATATTCTGATTGTTGTAGGCCATATTTGCTCCTGGTTAGGGTTAATCAAGGTCACGCGCAGTCAACACAATGAAAAATCGTCGCGCAAAGCATAAATGCCTGGCAAGTATCGGTAGTCAAAGGTACCAATTGTTCGAAAAGTCGCTCAATGGCTTGAAATATCAATACTACGAACCGGCGCTGAAAACGGGTACTCAAAATGCCAATAATCGACGAATTCAAGATTGCTGCAATGCATTAAATATAATGCTGACCCGCTCCCAACAGGATGAGATGGAGCAAGGTCAACTTGGATGCTTTGTTAACTCTGATTATAAGCAGTAATTTCGAATGAATCTGCACAGGCTTAAGTCGCGATTAATTTGAACGCGGTGGATTTCTTTTATGGTGTGCCGCGGCACCCTAACCAGCGGCCAGGCCTTAGCGTGTCGAAGAATTGACAAGGAAAGACGAACCATCAAGGCACATGCATTTATCATAACGGGCCCTAACTCAGACTGAGATCAGGCAAGACTGAGCAACTCTGGTTTGTGCAAACTAAGCGCTGAGTTGTGAATGGGACAAGATGCGATCAAATGAAGGCGTGTAGAGGGCGTGTAACGCCATCATACAGAGGTACCCTTCTGGCTTCACGCTTGGGCCATCTGTAACTTTCTCATGATTCCGCACGCAACCCTCGGCCTTCCACGCTCAGTCTCCACCCTTCCGCGCCCAGCCCTCAGTTTCAGTCCATTCTCAGCCTGAACTCGCCCTCTTCCCGTCATCAGCCAAAAGCGAGCGCGTCGTCAATTCAGACAGAAACGCAGCATTTCGGTCAATTTCCTATTCATTTTTCGTGCATTCCAGTGCAAATCAGCCTGTGGATAACCTCTGGGATGCAAACTGTGAATAACTTATGTATCGATATTTGATAAGCAATCGGTAATTCCCAAGTGCCAAAGTTGTTCATTTTTGTGCACTGGCCAAAATGGCGGTATTCACCAACCAAATTTGAATTTAAGTTGTTGAAACTACGTATGAATTACGTAATTTCAACATATGCACAGAGTATCTATCTCTTAATCTGTTATATATTCAAAAAGATTAATAACTAGAGGTGCTTCAGCACCGATAATGCCTGTTCCAGAGTTTCCTGTTTCTTCGCAAAGCAAAATCGAACCAAATTGTGGTTGGACGAATCCGCTTCAGGATCTCGGTAAAAAGCGGACACCGGGATTAACGTGACTTTCTTCTCCTGAGTCAGCCATTTGGCAAATTCGAGTTCCTTCTGATCGGACACGTCCGAATAATTGGCCAGCAGAAAGAATGTGCCCTGACTACGAATGGGTTTGAACCGGGTTTCCTTAAGTCCTTCGTATAGGAAATCATGCTTTTCCTGATAGAAACCGGGGAGCGACAAGTAGGTGCTGGCATCTTCCATGTATTGCCCAAGCGCGACTTGCATAGGAGAACTCACGGTGAAAACCATAAACTGGTGAACTTTTCGCAATTCCGTCGTCAATGCTGCAGGTGCACAGCAGTAACCAATTTTCCAGCCTGTCGTGTGATACGTTTTACCAAAAGATGAAATCAGGAAGGTTCTAGCTGCCAACGCTGGTCGTGTACAAAGACTCAGGAAAGGTTTGTCATCAAAAACAATATGCTCATAAACTTCATCTGCCAGCAACAGAACGTTGGTGTTCTCCACAATAGCTTCCAGGGCATCCAAATCCTGTGCCGTCAGGGTAATGCCCGTTGGATTGTGCGGAAAATTCAGCATCATCAAACGGGTCTTGTCTGTAATGGCGTCCCCTACTCTGTCCCAGTCAACGGAATAGGTGTTTCTCCCCTCTTCCGGTGCGGATAAAGGAACAAATACAGGAATACCTCCTGCCAGTTTGATGGCGGGAACGTACGAGTCGTAGCACGGTTCCAATACGATGACTTCATCCCCCGGGTTAACTGCCGCAAGAATGGTCGCCATCAACGCTT
The DNA here is from genome assembly GCA_040393685.1 of Advenella kashmirensis. GTDB lineage: Bacteria > Pseudomonadota > Gammaproteobacteria > Burkholderiales > Burkholderiaceae_B > Advenella > Advenella kashmirensis_C. The sequence continues at coordinate 4,151 of JBEBTQ010000098.1, forward strand.
CGGTTGCGCCACTTGTTACGGTAACTTCGGTATTCTCGTCATATGCGTATCCATAGAGGGTTTTTACTTTTTTGGCAATGTTGCTACGCAGTAACGCATCGCCCGGCATATAGGGATACTGGTTATGGCCGGTTTTCATGGCTTCGGATACCAAGCCAACCAGTTTTGGGTCTGGATCAAAGTCTGGAAACCCTTGTCCCAGATTTGTGGCCTGAAAATCAGTGGCCATTTTGCTCATAACGGTGAAAATTGTGGTGCCAACGGCGGGAAGTTTGGAGGAAATGGGGGTTATCACTTTTTTCAACTCTTACTGTATTAATTTTATCAACAGGGCTATAATCCTTATTATGCCTGAATGTTGATCGACTTTTGCACAAATAATACCTATATATTCACAGCCTATACATAGGTTTATCAACATACTTATCCACATTGTTCCACGTGGAACAATGAAAACTGATGTAATTTCTTCGCTATCCTGATTACAATTGCAAATAAGCAGACCAGACTGCAATGTTCCACGTGGAACAATTGGAATTCTTTTTCTCAATTCCTCCTGCGTTTCTGATCAAGATAGCATCCCTGGCTATAAACGCGTTAATGTTCCACGTGGAACATTCCGCTTATTCACTAATTGAAAAGTAAGATGAACTACCCAGACGAATTCGACGTCATCGTTGTTGGTGGTGGACATGCCGGCACGGAAGCCGCACTCGCTGCCGCACGCTCAGGCGCCAAAACCCTTTTGTTGACCCATAATATTGAGACCTTGGGCCAGATGTCATGTAATCCCTCTATTGGCGGGATCGGAAAAGGACATTTAGTCAAGGAAATTGACGCGCTCGGCGGGGCAATGGCGATTGCCGCTGACGAAGGCGGTATTCAATTCCGTATTCTTAATAGTTCCAAAGGGCCTGCAGTGCGCGCGACGCGTGTTCAGGCTGATCGGCTTCTCTATAAGCAGGCTATCCGTTCAAGACTGGAGAATCAGGAAAATTTATGGCTTTTCCAGCAGGCGGTAGATGATTTGATTCTTGAGGGCGACAGGGTTGTCGGAGCGAAGACGCAGATTGGTGTGATTTTTCGCTCCAAAACAGTCGTGTTGACGGCAGGGACGTTTTTAAATGGCCTGATTCATGTCGGGCTCAATAACTATTCGGCAGGTAGAGCAGGGGATCCGCCGGCAATCAGTCTTGGGCAACGTCTGAAAGAGATGAATTTGCCACAGGGTCGGCTCAAAACGGGCACGCCGCCGCGTATTGATGCTCGTAGTATCGATTTCAGCAAGCTGGAGGAACAGCCTGGGGATACGAATCCGGTGCCCGTATTTTCCTATATGGGAACAGCGGAGATGCACCCGCGGCAGGTTTCCTGCTGGATAACCCATACAAACAATCGAACACACGATATTATTCGTAACGGTCTGGACCGTTCACCACTCTATACGGGTGTGATTGATGGGGTAGGGCCACGGTACTGCCCATCGATTGAAGACAAGATCAATCGTTTTGCTGATAAAGATTCCCACCAGATTTTCCTTGAACCCGAAGGATTGCTGACTCATGAAATCTATCCCAACGGAATTTCTACGAGTCTGCCGTTTGATGTGCAGCTGAATCTGATTCACACCTTGCCGGGCCTGGAGAATGCGCACGTATTACGGCCTGGGTATGCAATTGAATATGACTATTTTGATCCACGTGGACTCAAACGTAGTCTGGAAACGAAAGTAATTTCCGGTCTGTTTTTTGCCGGTCAGATCAATGGCACAACAGGTTACGAAGAGGCGGCGGCGCAAGGATTGCTGGCTGGTCTCAATGCATCGCGTCAGGCGCGCGACCTGGATCCATGGACACCAAAACGCGACGAAGCGTATTTGGGTGTGTTGGTGGATGACCTGGTAACGCGAGGGGTGACGGAACCATATCGGATGTTTACTTCCCGAGCCGAATACAGACTGAGTCTTCGCGAAGATAACGCGGATTTTCGTCTGACGGAAATAGGGCGGCAATTAGGTCTGGTTGATGATCGTCGCTGGGAGCATTTCAGTCGCAAACGGGATGCCGTGCAGCAGGAAATTTCCCGCCTCACGGGTACTCGCGTGTCCGCAAGAACGTTCAATGCAGAGACATCTGAAAAGCTGTTGGGTAATGTGCTCGAACGGGACTATTCATTGGCAGACCTGTTGAAGCGGCCTTCGGTGACCTATGAAGCCTTGATGGCTGCTGCCACGGAGGACGGTTCTGCCTTGTCCCCGGAAGAGCCACTCAATGACGCCGTACGTGAGCAGGTTGAAATCCAGGTTAAATACGCCGGCTATATTGCGCGTCAGCAGGAAGAAGTGCGTCGCCAGAGTCATCTGGAAGAGCAGAAAATTCCTGCAGACCTGGACTATGACGTGGTAGGCAGTCTGTCTTTCGAAGTCCGACAGAAGCTGAAGGACGCCAGACCGGAAACCATCGGTCAGGCACGGCGAATTTCCGGTGTCACGCCGGCTGCGATTTCGATTTTGCTGATTCATTTGAAGCGTTTGCAATTATCGTCCCGAACGCTGCGCAAACCCGAACATTCTGTCTCAGAAGGTTGAGTCTGACCCATGAGCGAACGTGACAGGGAAGCGCTCTCGCAGCGTATTATCAGGGCAGGGCAGGCGTTGGACCTGCCAATCAGTGAGCAACAGATACAGCAGCTGATGGCCTATCAGGATCAGTTATTGCGCTGGAATAAGGTGTACAACCTGACGGCTTTGCGCGATACCGATAAAGTTCTGGTTCAGCATATTTTTGACAGTCTGGCGGTGATTCCATCGCTGGATGACATATTTGCGCCGGGTCGTGTCATTTCCGTCCTGGATGTCGGCTCTGGTGGTGGTCTGCCAGGGGCAGTCTTGGCTATAATGAGACCGGACTGGCAGGTGTGCTGCATTGACGCCGTGGAAAAGAAAACGGCATTCATCAGGCAGGCAGCCGGAGTGTTGAAACTCCCCAACCTGACGTCACAGCATATCCGTATCGAACGCAAGGCGCCAGCCAATGCAGATTTGGTGATTTCGCGCGCTTTTGCCTCGCTGGCAGATTTTTGCGACTGGTCGGGCATGCACGTGGCACCGCAGGGGCATCTGGTAGCAATGAAAGGGCGGCTGGCCACTGAAGAGGTTGCTCAGCTGGAGGAAAAGGGCGCATGGAAAGTTGCGCAGGTTCAGAAACTGAATGTACCGGAACTGGACGCAGAGCGTTGTCTTGTATGGTTGCAGCAAGTAGGAAAATATGACAAATGAAATAAAATTACCCCGCGTTTTTTGTATAGCCAACCAGAAAGGCGGGGTGGGCAAAACGACAACCGCAATCAACCTGGCTGCCAGTCTGGCGTTAAACAAGAAACGGGTATTGCTTGTTGATCTTGACCCGCAAGGCAATGCAACGATGGGCAGTGGTATTGATAAAAATAGTTTAAGCTTAAACATTTATCAGGTACTCATTGGTGAATCCAGCATTCGTGATGTTCGCGTACAGTCCGAGACCGGTGGATATGATGTGCTGCCTGGCAATCGCGAGCTGTCCGGCGCAGATTTTGATCTGTACGAACTGGAAGATCGTGAGCATCAGCTGAAGAATGCCATCGCAGAGGTTGCCGCCGATTATGATTTCGTGCTGATCGATTGTCCGCCGACCCTGTCGCTGCTTACGCTCAACGGCCTGGCATGTTCTGACGGTGTCATCATCCCCATGCAGTGCGAATACTTTGCGCTTGAGGGATTGTCGGATCTGGTCAACACCATCAAACGTGTACACAAGAATATCAATCCGAAGCTGAAGATGATCTGGCTGTTGCGGGTGATGTTCGATTCACGCGTGACACTGCAGCAGCAGGTGTCAGAGCAGCTTCTGGAGCATTTCGGTGACAACGTGTTTAAAACGGTGGTGCCGCGCAACGTGCGGCTGGCCGAAGCGCCAAGTCACGGTATTCCCGGGGTACTGTACGACAAGTCATCCAGGGGTGCGAAAGCGTACCGCGAGTTCGGCGCAGAAGTGATCAAGCGCGTCAAGGCAATGGATAAGGAATAAGAGGAAATCATGGCAACAGCGTCATCGAAAACGGCGGGTAAGGCCGCTGCAAAGAGCACAACAAAACCGGCAGCCAGCGCAGCCGCAAAAACACCGACTAAGGCAGCTGCAAAGGTCGCAGCCGCGCCTGCAAAGAAAGCCAAGGGTCTGGGCCGCGGGCTGTCAGCGTTGCTGGGCAACGATATCAATGTGATTGAGGATCTGTCGCGCGATGAGAAAAAGGCTCCGGAGCAGCCCTCCAGCGTTCCTCTGAGCCAGATTCGTGCCGGGAAGTACCAGCCCCGAACCCAGATGGATGAGGCGGCGCTGAACGAACTGGCCGACTCTGTACGCAGCCAGGGCATTATGCAGCCCATTCTGATTCGACCCATCGCGGGCGATCAGCCGGAGAAGTACGAAATTATTGCCGGTGAGCGGCGTTTTCGTGCGGCAAGGCTGGCGGGCCTGGAAGAGGTGCCCGTACTGGTGCGTGAAGTGGCAGATGAAAATGCAGCGGTCATGGCGCTTATTGAGAATATCCAGCGAGAGGATCTGAATCCGCTGGAAGAGGCGCATGGCGTTAAACGCCTGATCGAGGAATTCCAGTTTACGCACGAGCAGGCTGCTCAGGCCATTGGTCGTTCCCGCTCTCTGACCAGTAATCTGCTGCGCCTGCTGAACCTGGCGCAACCCGTACAGACCTTCCTGCTGGAAGGCAAGCTGGACATGGGACATGCTCGCGCCTTGCTGGCCGTAGATCCAGCGACACAGATCATTCTGGCCAATCAGGTCGTGGCGCGCCAGCTTTCGGTTCGTGAAACCGAAAAACTGGTCAATCAGGCCGGAAAAGCAGGGCAGGGCAAGGGTCTGCCCAAGCCCAAAGCCGTCAATCGCGATGTGGAGCGCCTGGAAGAGGCCCTGTCCGATCATCTGGGCACCCGCGTGAGTCTGAAGATGGGCAGCAAGGACAAGGGCCAGCTGCTGATCGATTTTCACGGCTGGGAGCATCTGAACTCGCTTCTTGAAAAACAGGGCCTGGGCAATATCCTGGAAAGCTGACCATTGCCTGGGGAAACGGTATATCAGTGGAGGCGTTATCCACAGGAACCGTTTCCCGGCAAGAAACGATGCGCCGAATGCCCCGCGGCACTCTCCGGTAATAATTCTCTCAAATGAGCCCAAAGTGCGGCGTTTTCCCGACAGTTTTGGATAAAGATCGGTAAATCTGGCCGCAAGCTGTTCCTGTCACAAATAGTGCTTGACAGTATTGTCTAAATCCTACATAATCCGTAGTTCTCTTGGTGGAGTGCCCGAGTGGCTAAAGGGGGCAGACTGTAAATCTGTTGGCTTACGCCTACGTTGGTTCGAATCCAACCTCCACCACCAGCCGAATTTGTTCTTTGTGAAGGCTTTTGTTAGTCATTGGCTGCCGGAGTGAGCGATTTGCCCAGATTGATCTGCAGACAGAATTTGTCCGCGACACGGTCTGCATCTATGCCGCTTTAGCATTGACAGTGGTGATACTGGTATACAAGTCATACCGCTTCAACAATAACAAATTGCGAATGCAGGGAACGTTTCAGGATCCTGCGGGTGTAGCACAATGGTAGTGCAACAGCCTTCCAA
>JBEBTQ010000099.1:0-9766 GCA_040393685.1 Advenella kashmirensis
GCCTGTGCAGCATTGTGCCGCGAGGTGTGCTGTGCCTGCATGAAATGAGGGATGAACTGATCGTGATTCCTGTCGAACCGTTACTTCAGCGGCAGGTCGGAATGATTCTCTTGCGGGAGCGTCAGCGCAGTCCCGTCATGAGCACCGTGATTGATCAATTTATCGGACTGGGATTAAGCGAGCGCGTTGCCATGTTGGGCCAGGAACCGCCCATGTAGAAATGACGCTGTTGACCTGGATTACACAACAAGTGCTGAAAGATGGGATATTGTTTTGTTGATCAGGTTTCGGATCGATTGACGATTTTCGCGCTGCGACTGTCTTTGATCAGCTCGATCACTTTCCAGTAAACACATGCGGTCAGGAGAATGGCAGATGCGCCGGCCAGAGTCGGAAAAAGCAGAAATGACCATCCTGGCGCGCTCAAAAATATAACCAGAGCATTGCTTCCGGCAGGCGGATGGACGGTATCGGTCAATATCATGACCATAACCACGGTGGCGGTTGCCGCAGCCATCGGTATCCAGCCAGGACCCAAAAACGTCAGGAACGTAAGGCCGATCAGAGAGGCCAGAAAATGGCCTCCGATCACGTTTCTGGGTTTGGAAAATGGTCCTGCCGGAAATCCGAAAACCAATACGCATGTCGCCCCAAATGAGGCGATGATCCACATTTCTCCGGTACCTTCTGCAGCCAGACAAATGGTCAGTATGGCAATGAATGTGCCCAGCCCCACCAGGACGACACCAAACAGTTTTTGCACATATGATGCAGGCAATTTGAAAAAGGAACCGGAGCGTGGAAATAACGTCATGCTGGCTGCGCCTCCGCTTTATTGAAGCGAGCAGCTTCTTCAGCACCAGATGTGGCATTGCCTTTGCTGTATGAATGCGCGCCAGCGCCGGCCAGCTGACCACCCTGAACAATGAGATATTCGTCCCGAATTGGGCGACCTTCGAAATAACTTTCCAGAATCTCGCGCGTACCGGCGGCATAACGCGTCTGTGCTGACAATGTCGATCCGGAAATATGTGGGGTCATGCCTTCATGCGGCATTGTCCGCCACGGATGGTCTTTCGGTGCGGGTTGTGGGAACCAGACATCGCCCGCATAACCGGCGAGCTGACCGTTCTCCAGTGCCTGAACGATGGCTTCGCGGTCACACAGTTTTCCTCTGGCGGTATTGATCAAATAGGCGCCTCTCTTGAAATTTTTCAAAGTTTGCGCATTGATCATATGCTCTGTCTCTGGGTGCAACGGACAATTGAGCGTGACCACATCACATACTTTTGTCAGGCTTTCAAGGCTGTCGTGATAAGTCAGATTCAGTTCTTTCTCTACACTCTCTGGCAGGCGATGGCGATCCAGATAATGCAAATTGACATCGAAGGGTTTGAGCAGACGCAGAACACGCAAGCCAATACGACCAGCTGCAACCGTCCCGACCTCCATACCTTCAAGGTCGTAGGAGCGCGCTACACAATCGGCGATATTCCATCCGCCTTTGCGGACCCAGTCGTGAGAAGGAATATAGTTGCGCACCAGACCCAGAATCATCATGACGACATGTTCAGCTACGCTATGACTATTGCAATACGTGACTTCTGCAACGGTCACATTGTTTTCCATTGCCGCCTGCAGATCGGTGTGATCGGAACCAATGCCTGCGGTCACAATCATTTTAAGTTTCGGTGCTTTTGCAATGCGCTCTGCAGTCATGTACGCCGGCCAGAAGGGCTGGGAAATAACAATCTCTGCATCATGCAGTTCACGATCCAGAACGCTGTTGGCACCGTCCTTGCTTGAAGTGACCACCAGCTCATGGCCATTGTCTTCCAGATATTTTCGCAGTCCGAGTTCGCCGGAGACACTTCCCAATAGCGCGCCGGGTTTGAAATCGATGTTTTTTGGGGTCGGTAATGTTTGCCCGTCAGGGTACCCATCCAGTTTCGGCAGGGTGTCTCGCGCGTAGCTCTGCGGATATCCGTCTACAGGGTCTTCATAAAGAACACATACCACTTTGGCCATGATCAGTCTCCGTATTTTAAGAATCAGTTTGAAAAGCAATGAATGAACATTACCTTGGACTTCATGGTAAATAACAGAAATTTTGGCGTCTATTCGTAAGTTTGGATCGACTGATAACTACAACCTATCAGTAAATTGCAAATGTGATATTCGCGAGCATGGTGTTTTGGATAGCCAATTGTTGGCATCAGTTCTGGATAATGTGATGCTGGCTCGATTCCGAAAATCGAGCAGGGTTCAGTCGTTTGGACAGTCAGAGCGTTTTCCGGAAGAAAAACAGGTGGCGGGGTATGGTGAGTGCAATCGCGCACGCGCCACGGATAGAGCAAAGGATTATGAGTCCTTTGCTCTATCCGTGCCTGAAGCAGCACGTGTCGACAATGGCAATAAACGTGTCAACGCATTCAGGGACGTCATATGCGACTTGACTCGGTACAATCGAAGAACACCAACAACAGGAGGAGCACGACATGAATATCAGCTATTCAAGATTCAATGAATCTCCAATCATTATCAGTGCAGATGAAGATCTGGAAGATGCCGAACCCATTTCATTAAAGAAGCAGCTTGTATTTGAACTGGGTCTGTCGGTGGAAGATACAGACGGCGATGGTCTGACGTTAGAAGAAAATCTTGACCTGGTACTGAGAGAGGCCGGCATCGACCCCTCGACAGTCAGGCTGGCAAACTAGCAAGTTATTTTGACGTCTTCGCGGCCACTTGCTTTGGTGCAACTTTGGCGACTGTCTTTAAGGCCAGCTTGGGTGCTGGCTTGGCCGCGCCTTTGCCTGCTTTTTTGGATGTGTTTTTTGCGACTGTCTTAGACGGGCTTTTCGCAGCGGTTTCTTTCGTTTCTTTGGCTTGCGGCTGCGTATCGGTTTTGACGACGGGCTGCGTTACGCTGCTCACGAGGCGGATTTTCTGATCCTGATTCAGCCGTTTGGCTTCCTGCTCTGCATAACCGCGTTCATCTTTGTCATACGAACCTTCATACACACAGCTTTTACTCAATACAGCACATTCATTGACGGAAAGGACAGGGGCTGGTGGTTTCTCGACCGTTTTGACGTTGCTTGCGCACCCGCAAAGAAAGGCGATCAGCGTAGATGCAGTCAGATTTCGGCTAAGGTTTTGCATGAGCATATATGGTTGCTCCAGGATTAAGAATCGAAATACTATAGCATGTGCAATTTTTCGTTATTGCCCTGGATACCGTCCGTAACCGGCAGTCGTAATATTGGAAATTTCAATAGGTTTCGGATAAGGGCGTCGACGTCAAACTTCGTCAAAATTCAGCCACCTTTACCTTAATCTATGTTAAAGATATGGCATGAGGCATTTTTACAGTGAATGCGGAAGAACGGCCTCTGGTTTTTCCGCGGAAAAGGTGAAATTATGACCAGTGCAAATACAATCAAAGGTAAGGCCGAAGAGCTCGTTGGTAAAGGACAAGCTGCCCTGGGAGACGTTTTTGACGATCCGGAAATGGAAGCGGAAGGCAGGGTACGTCAGGCCAGCGGTCATGCGTCCTACACCGTGAATTCGTTTGTCGATTGTCTGGCCGACGGCACACGCAGCAATCCCCTTGGTGCATTGCTGGCGGCTGCGGCAATAGGGCTGGTACTTGGCCGTCATCTCTATAAAAAGTAAGATAGCCAGGAAGCATCGAGCTCAGTCTCTGGAAGGCGACTGTGTCAGCTGACCCCTTTTAGTCAGAAGAGTGGTCGTCTTAACTGGATTCAAGGACTGATTTCTGTATTGAGCAGAACTCAGTCCATCTCATATCTGTCTAATACTTTTGGGCCAAAATGCAATGTCCGTGGCCGGTGACCGGAATACCGCAGATGTAATTCTGTTCAGTCTGTGTTCATTCGCCGCCTTGCAGGTCTGATAAAATGGGCGTTCTTCAATCTCCAGATATCAGGATCACAAATGAAAATCAGTGCCCGCAATCAATTCCCCGGCAAAGTGAAATCTATCCGCGCTGGCGCCGTCAATGATGAAATTGCGATTGAAATAGCAGCCGGTCAGCAGATCATCGCCATTATTACAGAAAGCAGTACAAAAAATCTGGGGCTGACCGAAGGTAGCGATGTTGTCGCGCTCATCAAGGCATCTTCCATCGTTCTGGCCACAGACGTAGACGGGCTGGTGTTTTCTGCACGCAACCAGCTTTCGGGCAAAGTGATTTCAGCAACCAAGGGTGCTGTTAATGCTGAAGTCGTTCTTGACGCCGGCAACAATGTTCAGATAAGCGCTGTGGTAACCAACGCCAGCTTCGACTCTCTGGGGCTTGCAGAGGGTGTGCAGGCGGTGGCCATATTCAAGGCATCCAGCGTGATTGTTGCTGCCAAAAAATAAAATGAATGTTGGCGCAGCCAGTGATGCGCTGATTGCGCTTTCTGCGGCAGAAAAATAAAGCAAAAAAATCGGTCAGGACATCTCGCCTGACCGATTTGTTTATGGTGCCTGATCTTTATTCGGCGCTGTTTACCAGTGAGAACGTCCGCGGTCATGACGATCGTGGTTGTGACGGTCATGGTAGCCATCACGATCATGCCAGCGACCACCACGGCCATGGTCGTGAACAATGCATCCTGATAACAGAATTGCGGAAAGAACAATTGCGACTGTGTTAATCAGCTTCATTTTATATCCCCCATCTGGGTTGTAGACAATGCCTATGTTAAGACAAGCAATCCGGAATAAATTTGCAGTTTCGTTAACGGGGTTTCAGCCTGTTACCTGTGTGGTCGATCAGTTATCTCTGGTCATTCCGATTCCTGTTGGCAGGAAATGGTACTGGCAAATCGTCAGTATTGATGCCCTTATTGATTGGTTCTGTAGCTACCATTATTCTGGCTGTTCTGCCAGTCACGCACGCGATTGGGCTGGTCGCTGCTGTTCCATTTGCCATCGTGTCGTGCGGGTTCGCCCGTCATACGCCCACCATCGGTACCCTGACCCATATCGTCATTACGGTAGCCCGGTCCATTGTGGTTGTTTGACGTGCCACCCATGCGGTCATATCCTGAGCCGTCCTGATGATAACCGGCTCTGTCGGCACGATTGGAATATCTGTCATCTGATCCATGTGACGCGCAACCAGCGATGGCTGCAAGAGAAACAATAATTGCACCTGTTGTTAAGGCTTTCATTGACTTTCCTTTTTGTGGTCCATGAGTTTTCAGTAAAACACAGCGAATCTTCATTGGCAATCCACCTGCGTATCGGAATGTTACCCAGGCTATATGACGCCATTTCCGCAGGAAATTGCAGGATTCTTTACATTGCGGATGGCAACGCGATTTCCGTTTTGCAATACAATCGCACAGTTATTACACCCACGATAATGTGAACAGGATGAAGTTTTTCATATGAACGCAAGCCGTCATTATCAAGCCGTTGTCGAGCTTCCACGAACCCCGCTGGATATCATTGGAGACGTCCACGGAGAGGCAGATGCCCTGAATGCACTGTTGGCGCATCTGGGCTATGGACCATTGGGTGAACATCCGGAAGGAAGAACACCTGTTTTTGTTGGTGATCTTTGCGATCGGGGGCCGGATAGTCCTGCGGTTATCGCACGCGTCAGATCCATGGTTGAAGCGAGCAACGCGATTTGTGTCATGGGTAATCATGAACTCAATCTTCTTCGCGGGCAGCGCAAGGACGGCAACAACTGGTTCTGGAATGAAAAGGCGGTGGGAGACGATAAATTCGGAAAAGTGCAATGTGTCAGCAAAGACGAGCAGGGGCCCATTCTGTCGTTTTTCGCAGGATTGCCGTTAATGGCATGCAGTCCGGAGCTGCGCGTCGTGCACGCAGCCTGGGTTGATGCGTCTGTCCAGGATCTGCGCTCAGTTCCGGTTGACAATCTGATCGGATTCTTCAACGCCAGGGAAGCACAGACGAGTGCGATCATGAGGGCCCATCCTGAATTCGCCGACTATCTGGCGGAGCAGGAAACCTGGCGGGATCGAATTGCGGATATCGACAGCGAGGTGCCTTTCCTGAAAAGGACGGCGACCATGCGCGAACTCAGACAAATGGCCAACCCGATACGCGTTCTGACATCGGGGGTCGAAGCCAGCGATACAGAGTCATTTTTCAGCGGAGGAGAATGGCGTTTCGTGCAACGGGTACGCTGGTGGGACAACTATAGCGACACAATTCCCGTGTTGATCGGTCATTACTGGCGCAATCCTCAACAGGATAAGTCATCGGAAATCTCGCGGGGCCGGGAGCTCTTTTCCGGGATCGCACCTTTCGCCTGGCATGGAAAAAAGGGAAATGTATTTTGCCTGGACTATTGCGTAGGCGCCCGGTTTCTTGAACGCAGTGGCAAGCTTTCGAACGGACACACGCGACTGGCTGCCATGCGCTGGCCGGAACGCACCCTGATCTTTGATGACGGTTCGCATTCGGAAACGACAGGTTTCCAGCAGACTGACACACCTAACGCCTGAGCGATGATCTCCTGGAGACGGATACCGACAATTCGGGCATACCCCTGTTGAAAATTCGTGCAAAAAAATGCAATATTCTGAATTATACGAATGTGATCACACAACAGACAAGATGGAATCGCGGGCAGACGGGGCCGACGCAAAGAACCACAGGGAATCACAACGTATAAAAAGGGATCAACGCGTCCATTTCGGTTTTAATTATCCCAGGAGGAGGGAACAATGGCTGCAGTTAAACGTAGGAGCTTTCTGAAAGCAGTATCGACTGTCTCAGCAGCATCGGCATTCGGTCTTGGCTATTCTGATGTGATTTTTGCCCGTCGCGCCGATTTCAGATTGAAATTTGCCAATAACCTTCCCGTATCCCACCCACTTAACATCCGGGCCAAAGAAATGGTGGAGGCGATTAAAAAGGAAACGGATGGGGCCGTAGATATCCGCGTCTATCCGAGCAGCCAGCTCGGGAACGATACCGACACGCTCTCACAGATCCGGGCCGGAGCCGTCGACTTTTTTACCCTGTCTCCCATCATCATGGGTACGCTGATTTCCAAAACGCAGATTTCCGGCATCGGATTTGGGTTCAAGGATTACGATCAGGTCTGGAAGGCCATGGACGGGGAACTCGGCGCCGCGGTGCGACAGGAAATCGAAAAGAGTTCGAATCTGACTGCGTTTGACAAGATCTGGGATAACGGATTCAGGATCATCACAACCAGTTCCAAACCGATCAAGACACCGGATGATCTGAACAGTGTGAAATTGCGTGTTCCCCCCAGCCCCTTATGGACATCCATGTTCAAAGGCCTGGGCGCTTCGCCGACAACCATCAATTTTGCTGAAACTTATTCAGCGCTGCAGACGCACATTGCCGACGGCCAGGAAAATCCGATTACTTTGGTTGAGACAGCCAAACTGTATGAGGTTCAGAAATATGCCTCGCTGACCAATCATATGTGGGATGGGTTCTGGTTCCTGGCAAATCGGGACAAGCTGGCCTCCATTCCCAAGGATATGCAGGAAATCATCCGCAAGCATGTGATGGACGCCAGTCTGAAAGAGCGCGACGATCTGGCAAAACTCAGTCTGACGGTCAAACAGACCCTGGAAGGCAAAGGCATGGCGTTCAATGACGTCGATACCAATGCGTTCCGTGGCAAGCTCAAAGATGCAGGTTTTTATGATGAATGGAAAAAAACCTTTGGCGATGAACTCTGGACAACCCTGGAGAAATTCACAGGAGCGCTCTCTTGAATGTTAGTCTCGCCAGCCAGTCGGCTGGCGTTCCTGCACACTCCTTTACCAGGATCGTAGTTTCCATCAAGACAGTTGTCATGCATGTGGTGGCGATGCTGGCCGTAGCAATGCTGGTTTTCGAATCTGCATTGCTCTTTACCGGCGTCGTCTTTCGCTATTATCTGCATCGACCCATTATCTGGTCAGATGAACTGGCGCAGTCTGTGTTCATCTGGCTATGCATGTTTGGCGCTGCCATCGCCCTGGATCGACATGAGCATATGCGGCTGACGGCGGTGGTCGCGCGATTTTCCCGACGCGCCCAGAGCTGGTTTGAAACGCTCGGACTGGTCATTATTCTGGTGTTTGCCGTCTATCTGATCGGACCCGGTTTTCATCATGCCGGCGGCCAGATGGTGGTGACGTCGCCCGCCCTGAATATTCCTGATGGCTACCGTGCCCTGGCCATTCCGGTAGGTATGTGTCTTTTTGCATTCATTGCAGTGACGCATCTGATTGTCTATTCGCGCTGGCTTGATGTGCTGACTGGCGCGCTGGTCGTTGCGGCAGTCGGGTACGGGCTCTGGTATTTTGCCGATGATCTTTATGATATGGGCAATCTGAACCTGCTGGTGTTTTTTGTTATTGTGCTGGGCGCCTGCGTGATGAGCGGCGTGCCGATCGCATTTTCATTTGGCATTGCCACACTCACCTATGTCGTCAATATTGCCGAGGTGCCGCCCTCCATTGTGGTGACGCGTATTGATGAAGGTGCGTCGCATCTCGTTTTGCTGGCCGTTCCGCTCTTTGTTGTGCTGGGCGTGCTACTGCAGATCAGCGGGATGGCGCGCAAACTCATTGATTTCATGTCTGCGATTCTGGGCCATATTCGCGGCGGACTCAATTATGTGCTGCTGGGCGCCATGTTCCTGGTGTCGGGCATCTCGGGCTCCAAAGTGGCCGATATGGCCGCGGTGGCGCCTGCACTGTTTCCTGAAATGAAGCGCAAGGGCGCAGACGAGAATGACCTGGCTGCACTATTGTCAGCAACGGGTGCCATGACCGAGACCATTCCGCCCAGTCTTGTACTGATTACCATCGGTGCAGTATGTGGGGTTTCTATTAGTGCACTTTTTATCGGGGGCCTGGTTCCTGCTCTCGTATGTACCCTGGCCATTGCCTTTGTCTGTTATCTGAAGTCGCGCAAATCCTCGCAGGGCACCCTTAAACGCGCAAGTGCGGCGGAAATCGGACGAACCTTTCTGTGGGCACTGCCCGTGCTGATACTGCCTGTCATTATCCGGGTATGCGTTGTTGAGGGTGTGGCGACGGCCACTGAGGTCGCCTCGATTGGTATCGTCTATGTGATTCTCTACGCCATTCTGGTACAGCTGATCACTGGCGGAGTCGAGAAATCCCGTATCTATCCCATGCTGATCGAATCGACGGCCTTGTCCGGTGCCATTCTGCTCATTATTGGCGTGGCAACGGCAATGGCCTGGGCGCTGACCCAGTCGGGATTTTCCACAACGCTGGTTGATTTCATGACGCATATCCCTGGCGGGGTGTTTGGCTTCATGACGGTGAGCATTGTGCTCTTTGTGCTGCTTGGCAGCGTGCTCGAAGGTATTCCGGCCATTGTTCTGTTTGGCCCCCTGATTTTTCCAGCTGCGCATGCGCTGCACATTCATGAAGTGCACTATGCAATTGTGATAATTCTGGCAATGGGTATTGGCCTGTTTGCGCCTCCGCTGGGAGTGGGTTTCTATTCAGCCAGTGCCATCAGTAAAGTCAATCCCGACAGTGTCATCCCCAGAATGTGGCTGTACCTGGCTGTGCTTCTGGTAATGACTTTTGTCATTGCATTTATCCCCTGGTTCTCTATTGGTTTTCTCTGATCTTCAGAAACAGCCATTTCTTTGAAAGGCGGTGAGAGGTATGTGCGCGACAGCAGCAAACGATTCCCGTGTCGTTGTAGTCACGGGTGGGGGCAGTGGAATCGGCCGTGCGATTGTGGAATCATTTGCAGAGGC
>JBEBTQ010000100.1:0-9737 GCA_040393685.1 Advenella kashmirensis
CGGTTGCCGATACTGAAAAAGCCGAGCGCGGTACGCAGGTCACGCTGCATCTGCGTCCAGAGGACGATGAGTTCCTGAACGGCTGGAAGCTGCGCGAGGTGCTGCGTCGCTATTCCGACCATATTTCCCTGCCTGTGCTCATGCAGAAAGAGGAATACGATTCCGAGAAGGGCGAGCAGGTCAAGAAAGATGAATGGGAAACCATTAACCAGGCCAGCGCATTGTGGACTCGTGCCAAGAACGACATCACAGATGAACAGTACACCGAGTTCTACAAGCATGTAAGCCACGATTTTGAAGAGCCACTGGCCTGGACTCACAATCGTGTTGAAGGCCGCAGCGAATATACACAACTGTTATATCTGCCTAAACATGCACCGTTTGATCTTTACGATCGTGATGCGCGTCGTGGGGTGAAGCTGTATGTCAAACGTGTTTTCATTATGGATGATGCTGAACAGCTGCTGCCATCCTATCTGCGCTTTGTACGTGGCGTGATCGATTCTGCCGATCTGCCGCTGAATGTGTCTCGTGAGATTCTGCAGGAAAGCCGTGATGTGAAGGCAATCCGCGAAGGTTCTACCAAGCGCATTCTGAGTCTGCTTGAGGATCTGGCGGAAAATCGCCCAGAGGATTACGCGGGTTTCTGGACGGAATTTGGTCAGGTAATCAAGGAAGGTACGGGCGAGGACCCAACCAATCAGGAGCGTATCGCCAAACTGCTGCGTTTCGCATCTACCCATAATGATGATGCGATCCAGAACGTGACGCTGACTGATTATGTATCACGAATGAAAGAAGGCCAGGAAGCCATTTATTACGTGACGGCCGATACGTTTGCTGCTGCCAAGAACAGTCCGCATCTGGAAATTTTCCGCAAGAAAGGCATCGAAGTACTGTTGCTATCTGATCGCGTGGACGAGTGGATGCTGTCTCACTTCCGTCAGTTCGATGGCAAGTCTTTTGTGTCTGTGGCCAAAGGTGGTCTGGATCTGGACAAGCTCACAGACGAAGCAGAGAAAAAACATCAGGAAGAAGTGGCCGAATCCTTCAAGCCACTGCTGGAGCGCCTGAAAGCGTCTCTGGGTGATGCGGTCAAGGAAGTGCAGGTCACGAACCGACTGGTGGATTCTCCTGCCTGCGTGGTTGTGGGTCAGCACGATGTGAGCCCGCACCTGCTGCGTCTGTTGAAGGCTGCCGGTCAGGAAACGCCCGATATCAAACCGGTTCTGGAGATCAATCCAGAGCACGCCCTGATTGAAAAAATCAAGGCTACTGAAGGCGAAGCGTTCGATGATTGGGCACATGTCCTGCTGGATCAGGCCATGCTTGCCGAAGGCGCGCAGATTGCCGATCCTGCGGCCTATGTCAAACGTCTTAACGGACTGCTGCTGAAGGCCTGATTGCTTAAGTAATCACAAATGAAAAACGGCACGCTGATTTGGTTGGCGTGCCGTTTTCATTTGTCGCTCACCAGTGCGAGTTTCCACTCCACCGTTTACAACGGAATCAAGCATGATGCGCCAGGAGTGATCTTGTCTTTGCGCACTCTGCTGGCAGGATATTCTTGGCGCCGGGTCTATTTCTTTCCCATCACAACGTTGCATGACAAGATAGAATCCAAATAGGTCATAAAACCATACTATTGACATAAATCGAATGGTCAGCTATTCTCCGAAAAATAATTAGAAGTAAATCCATTGGGGACAGCACGCGCTTCGGAATCTTTGAAAATCGCAGAAGGGGAGCACGAGTTTGTGATTTCTGTTCATGCTTCCCCTTTGAATCCCAATCGTTCTTTCACTCAAATTTGGAGACCATAAACAAAATGAACGCAAAGATTCTATCAGCTGTGTTTTTTACGGGTGTCGTTGCAATGGCAAACATTGGCGCTGTCCATGCGCAGGAGCCCGAGCTTAAGTCGGCGCAAAATGGGGATGCGACGATCAGCTATCGTGCGCAGGGAAAAGGGCCGTTAGTTGTTCTGATCGCTTCCACCGGACGCGGTACGGAAGAGTTTGGGGAACTGGCGGAAAGGCTGGCGCAACGAGGTTATCGAGTGTTGCGTCCGGAACCGCGGGGAATTGGGAAAAGCCAGGGTCCAATGGAGGGCGTTTCTTTTCATGATTTTGCTAAAGATTTTTCGGCTGTCATCAAAAATGAAGGGGATAAGGCCGTTCTGGTTGGGCACGCATACGGTAACTGGATTGCACGCACCATCGCTTCGGACCGCCCGGAACTGGCGCGCGGCGTGGTGCTTCTTGCTGCCGGCGCCAAGTCCTGGCCGAAGGAGCTGAGCGATGCGATCACGATGATCAATAACCCTACGTCTACGCGGGAGCAGCGTCTTGAGGGTTTGAAGCTGGCTTTCTTTGCGGAGGGCAATGATCCAACTGCGTGGCTTGAAGGCTGGCACGAAGATGTGACCAAAAGCCAGCGTGCCGCACGGAAACTCACGAACCGTGATGACTGGTGGGCGGGTGGCAGTGCACCTATACTTGATTTGCAGGCGGGCGCCGACCCTTTCCGTCCGGCTGAATCACGCGATGAGGTTAAAAAGGAGTTCGGTGACCGTGTCACTGTCACGGTGATCGATGGTGCCAGTCATGCGTTGCCGGCAGAAAAACCTGTAGAAACGGCAAATGCCATTGCAGACTGGGCTGATACCCTTAAATAACTGATACCCTGAAGAAATCACAAATGCAAAACGGCACGCTGATTTTGATTGGCGTGCCGTTTTTCTATCAGACCGGAACAAGTCGTCGACTCGCGATGCCCGGTGGCATTTCGCGCCACGTCCAACCGGTCAGCCTCTGATACCAATGCCAGTCAAAATACGGCCCTGGATCGGTTTTACGTTTGGGGGCGATGTGTTCATGTCCGCGCACGGCGTTCAGGGTGTATCGGCTTCTTAATACCGTTGTGAGCGCCGCCAGCTGCAGGTATTGTTCATCGGTGAAAGGCTGGAAGTCTGTGCCTTCCATTTCGATGCCAATGGAAAAGTCATTGCATCGATCACGTCCGTTATGGCGTGAGACGCCGGCGTGCCAGGCGCGTTTGTGCGTGCTAACAAACTGGATGATTCGTCCGCTGCGACGAATGAAGAAGTGCGCAGAGACACGCAGGTCGGCAATTTGTGCGAAAAACGGATGTTCGTCGGGCCGCAGGGTATTGGTAAAGAGCTGTTCCACGTAGCGTTTGCCAAACTGGTTGGGTGGCAGGCTGATATTGTGGATGACCAGAAGTGAGATGTTTTCTAGCGGCGGGCGGCGATCCTGATTAGGCGATTTCACATGTCGAACCGCGGGGTGCGGGCAAAGCCAGCCGTGTCTGTCAAGTTTCAAGTCTTCTGTCATAGGCAAACCTATTTCACGCCAAGTCTGGCATGTTCTTCGCTGCACCATGACTTGCCATCCCGGACAATGGCTTCCGAGGCGGGCAGATATACCCCGCAACTGGCGCATTGCACCATGTTTTCCTCAATACGCTCTTGAGTGGGTCTGGCGCGATTAGCCTGGGCCGCAGCGTTGTTACTCAAATTACGAATGAAAAGTCTTAGAAAGTGACGAACCACCAGATACAGAACACAAAGAAAAACGATGGTAATGATGAACCGCATTATGCGCCTCCTTTGTGCAGCAGAACGTCAAAGATGAATCTTGTGCCTGTGTAGGCGATCATGAGCAGGCCAAAACCCACCAGTGTCCAGCGCAGGGCGAATCGGCCCCGCCAGCCCCGCATGGCGCGGCCAAGCAGTAGCAGGCCAAAAACCACCCAGGACATGAGGGTAAACAGGGTTTTATGGTCAAAGGGCAGCAGAACCCCATTGACTCTGACGGATACGACCACACCTGTAACGATGGACAGCGTGAGCAGGACAAAGCCGATCCAGATCAGGCGGAACAGGATTTTTTCCTGGACCAGCAGTGGCGGCTGTTCTTCCAGGGCGCGGGCAAATACCGTACGCTCAGCCCGCGTCTGTACCGGCTGGTGCAGGTAGCGATCCAGCGAAGTCATGAGGAACGCATGAATGGCTGCGATGGCGATCAGGCTGTAGGCCCCGATGGAAATCAGCAGATGGATCTGGAAATAGGCGTCGTTGACGGGAATAATGAGGCTGTCGTGGCCGGGAAACAGGGCTGCCAGCAGACAAATAAGGGCTGCAATGGGCAGTAATACCAGTTTAAGGCCGCCGATCTCGCTGACCAGGTTTTCCATCCAGAAGACGATCATGCCCAGCCAGATGGTGAGCGACAGCCCCACGGACCAGGACAGGCGCAGCGAGTGCTCCTGCAGCATGGCCATATGGACGGCTACCCCGTGCACAATGAGCACGAGCGCCAGCAACCATCGGGAGGACCCCACCGTGAGGGCAGGACTGTTTCCGGCCAGCAGGGGCCGCCAAATTAGTAAACTGAGCAGCAGATAGGCCACTGTGGCCAGAGAGTGAAATACAATGTCGTAAGACATAAATAATGACGTGTGTTCCGGATAAGCAATCAGCGGATCTGCATAGCGCGATCCGGCCTGCAGGCATACATAGTATAGCCGTTTTGCCCATCCCCATTTACTTCAGTGAAATTCCATGTTTGATAATCTGACCAACCGGTTAAGCCGGGCCATGAAAACCCTGCGCGGCGAAGCGCGCCTGACCGAAGCCAACACCCAGGAGATGCTGCGCGAAGTGCGCATGGCGCTGCTGGAGGCCGACGTTTCTCTGCCTGTGGTGCGTGAATTCGTTGCCAAAGTCAAGGAGCGCGCGCTGGGTGCAGACGTTGCCGGCAGCCTGAGCCCCGGCCAGGCGCTGGTGGGGGTGGTGCACAAGGAATTGACCGCCGTCATGGGCGGCGATCTGGGTGAAAACGCCTCGGAACTGAATCTGGCAACGACGCCACCGGCAGTGATCCTGATGGCCGGTCTGCAGGGGGCGGGTAAAACCACCACGACGGGTAAACTGGCGCGCCTGCTGGTAACCGGCGAGCTGATCCAGAATGGACGCAAGCTGCCCAAGAAAAAAGTGCTGGTTGTGAGTGTCGACGTGTATCGTCCGGCCGCCATTGAGCAACTGCGTACTGTTGCAGGTCAGGTAGGGGCAGATTTCTTCCCGTCTTCTGCCGACCAGAAGCCCCGCGATATTGCCGAAGCTGCCATCGATTATGCGCGCAAGCATCATTATGAAGTGCTGATTGTGGATACGGCTGGTCGCCTGGGTGTGGACGAGGCCATGATGCAGGAAATCAGCATGTTGCACGGCGTGATCAAGCCGGTAGAGACGCTGTTTGTGGTCGATGCCATGCAGGGTCAGGATGCGGTCAATGTGGCCAAAGCTTTCGGCGACGCGCTGCCATTGACTGGTGTCGTGCTGACCAAGCTGGATGGTGATGCTCGTGGTGGTGCGGCGCTGTCAGTGCGTCACGTGACGGGTAAGCCGTTGAAATTTATCGGGGTGTCCGAGAAACTGGACGGCCTTGAGGTGTTTCATCCCGAGCGTATGGCGCAGCGTGTGCTGGGCATGGGCGACATCGTGTCGCTGGTGGAACAGGCGCAGCGCAATATTGATATCTCTGAAGCGCAGAAGCTGGCTTCCAAAATCAAGACGGGCGATCGTTTTGATCTGAATGATTTTCGTGAACAGCTGCAGCAGGTTAAGAAAATGGGCGATATGAGTTCGCTCATGGAAAAACTGCCCGCGCAGTTTGCTCAGGCAGCGGGACAGATACAGGGTGGTCAGGCAGAAAAACAATTACGCCGCACCGAAGGCATTTTGAATTCCATGACCCCGCAGGAGCGCAGCAAGCCGGAACTGCTGAAAGCATCGCGCAAGCGTCGTATCGCAGCGGGTGCCGGTGTGCCTGTACAGGAAGTAAACAAGCTGCTGAAGCAGTTTGAACAGATGCAGGGCATGATGAAGCAGTTCAAGAAAGGCGGCATGGGCAAAATGATGCGTGCTATGGGTGGCCTGAAAGGTCTGCGTGGCGGCATGGGCGCATTCGGCAATTTCCGGAAGTAAGCATATTAGGACAAGAGAAGATTTCGCAAACGAGCTTATTTCGTTTGCGATTTAGCTGTCCTGATTTCTTCGATTATTTTCAACAATAATTTGATAAGCGGCTGGTTATAAAGAGGCCTGCGCGCAGTGTTTGCGCGATGCACTTTATGAGTAGCCCTTTATGTCTCTTAGCGAAATAACCGATAGCCCGATCTCTGCCACTCCTGGCTTGGGTACCGGTCAACAATCCGCCTCCGGACCACGCGCGGCACCAGCCGCCGAGGATTCCGCCGTTTATGCCCGTCTCAAACGGTTAAGCCGTGTGCAGCGTCTACGCCGTGTTCTGTTGGTGCTCTGTGGCCTGATTATTGCCGGTCTCTGTTTCTTTACCGATTCTGCCTGGCGCCCAGAGAGTCTGACCCATGATTTGATACAGGCTACAGGTCTGATCCTGATTATGACAGGCGCGCTCGGTCGCATCTGGTCGTCCCTGTATCTGAATGGCCGCAAGAATACCGAGCTCATGACTCACGGTCCTTACTCCCTGACACGTAACCCGCTATATATGTTTTCTATTGTCGGAGTGTCGGGTATGGGTCTGCTTTCCGGAACCCTGTTTACCGGTATCGTAAGTGGTGCGTTGATTTACTTTGTGTTCAACTGGGTGATTGCGCAGGAGGAAGGCACGCTGGAGATGATTTTTGGTGAGCCATATCGCAATTACAAACGTCATGTACCGCGTCTGGGTATCACGCTGCGCCAGTGGAATAATCCGGATCATCTGGAAATTTCCATGAAGGCTCTTGGCCGCACCGTACGCGAAGCGTTGTGTTTTCTGCTGGCAGGTCCGTTTTTTCTGCTGATTAATTACCTGCACAAGGATGGTATTTTGCCGGTGCTGGGGCATTTGTTTTGAGGCGGGTGGTTCTCTGATTATCAGATTGAAGGCAGGCGAAGGACAGGTGCAGAGCAGATGCAGAGCAGGTGAAGAGCAGGTGAAGAGTAGGTGAAGAGTAGGTGAAGAGTAGGTGTACGGCCGCAGAACAATGCATGCCGGATCGTTGTCCGCAATCCATTGGTGTCTTCCTATTCAAGGATAAAAAAGGTTGCAATAAGTCAGCAAAAATAAGCCAGCAAAAAGCCCCGCAGTTTCTACGCCGCAGGGCTTTTTGTTCATGACGCATCGTCAGTTATCAAACGATAAAACGAGCGTCCTGCAATGCGCTTAGGAAAGCGCGTTGCTGCTGAGTATTACTTAGGAATACGCAGAACCTGTCCTGGATAGATTTTGTCAGGATGGCTGAGCATAGGACGGTTGGCTTCGAAGATTTTCTGATACTGGTTGGCGTCACCGTACTGGTCTTTGGAGATTTTGGACAGTGTGTCGCCGGATTTGACCGTATAGAAGTTGGATTCTTCTTCTGTTGTGGCGGCAGACAATTGGTTGTCTACTGATGCCACGCCCTGTGTGTTGCCGATTGCGATTGCAATTTTCTCTGCATCGGCAGTACTTGCAGCATTGCCTTTGACCGTTACTTTGTCACCTTCAACGGCGATATCCAGACCGTCAGCATTCAGGCCGTGTTTGGCCAGTTCTTTTTTGAGATCTTCCGGTGTTGCGGCCTGTGCTTCGCTGCCGCCAAAAACTTTTTCACCGACTTCTTTGATAAAACTGAGAATGCCCATTGTTATGACTCCTTGTTATCGTTGAATGACAACTTCAATTTAGCACGGTTCGTGCATATTGCTATTATTCAATGGATACATGACAAACGAAAGTACTGGAAAGTTAACAAATGTTAGATCACGGCAACTACCGTTCATTTGTGATTATCGTCTTTCTTTACTCATCAACGAGATGATAATTGTCATAATATGAACAAAGCCGCGCCGGTGGGTAGGGCGCGGCTTTTCTCTTTTTTCTTCTGCGGTTTATTAGCGATCAGCTATCTGCCGTCTGCAATTAGTTATCTGCAATCAGACATGGCTGGACTGCAGCTATCGGTGGCGCTACTACTAACCGACACTAACCGTCGTCACCGCCGTCAAGCCTTAACTTTGCGCGAACTTGTCTGTCGCTTCCAGCAATAGCTTCAGAATGCCGGGTTCGTTAAAGGCATGGCCGGCATCGGGCACGATGTGGAATTCGGCTTCCGGCCAGGCTTTATGCAGGTCCCATGCGGTGCGGGCAGGGGTGCAGGCATCGTAGCGCCCCTGAATAATGACGCCTGGAATGCCTTTGAGCAGATGCGCATTGTTCAGCAACTGGTTTTCTTCCATGAAGCCTGCGTGCGTGAAGTAATGGTTTTCAATGCGCGCGAAGGCCAGGGCGAAATGGTCGGACACATAATTCAGCGTATTGGAATGGTCAGGATACAGCGTAATGGTGCGACCTTCCCACTGACTCCAGGCGCGGGCCGCTGCAATCTGTTCCTCGCGGTTATCGCCCGTCAGACGTTTGCGATAGGCGGCGATCAGGTCGTCACGTTCTTCCTGTGGAATCGGGGCCAGGTAATCTTCCCAGTAGTCGGGGAACATCCATGAGGCGCCTTCCTGATAGAACCAGCGCAGTTCTTCCTTGCGCAGCGTGAAGATGCCGCGCACGATCAGCGCGCTTACACGCGAAGGATGGGCCTGTGCATACGCCAGCGCCAGCGTGGATCCCCAGGAGCCGCCAAAGACCAGCATCTGTTCTGCTTCCAGCACCTCGGTGCGCAGTCTTTCAATATCACTGATCAGATGCGTAGTCGTATTGTTTTCCAGACTGGCATGCGGCGTGGAGCGGCCGCAACCGCGCTGATCGA
Organism: Advenella kashmirensis; assembly: GCA_040393685.1. GTDB lineage: Bacteria > Pseudomonadota > Gammaproteobacteria > Burkholderiales > Burkholderiaceae_B > Advenella > Advenella kashmirensis_C. The sequence continues at coordinate 8,794 of JBEBTQ010000100.1, forward strand.
ACAGCAGGATGTTGTAGTGTTCGGGGTTGAAAAGCTGTCGGTGATGCGTGCCGCAACCTGCGCCGGGACCACCGTGCAGGAAAACAGCAGGTTTGCCATTTGGGTTGCCACAAAGTTCCCAGTAGACCTGGTGGCCGTCGCCGGTATCCAGTTTGCCGGTCTTGTAGGGTTCAATTGGAGGATACATGCAGATGTCCTTGAAATAAATCAGATACGGGTAAAGACCAAATCACGAATGCCATGTCCCAGACGCAGACCACGGGTTTCAAACTTGGTCTGCGGACGGTAATCGGGCTTGCTGGCGTAATCTGTGGCTGTGTTTTTCAATTGTGATTCGCCGCTGAGCACTTCCAGCATTTGAACGGCATAATCTTCCCAGTCTGTGGCGCAGTGAATATAGCCACCTGGTTTGATACGGCTTGCGAGCAGGGCGATGAAATCGGGACGAACCAGACGACGTTTGTGATGCCGTTTTTTGGGCCACGGGTCTGGAAAATAAATATGTACGCCGGCCAGGCTGTCTGGTGCAATCATGTTCTGCACCACTTCCACCGCGTCGTGCTGAATGATGCGGATATTGGTCACACCGTTTTCTTCGATTCGTTTAAGCAGCGCACCTACGCCTGCATTGAAGACTTCGACACCCAGAAAATTATCGTCGCTGCGAAGCTGGGCAATTTTCTGTGTGGTTTCGCCCATGCCAAAGCCGATTTCCAGAACGGTGGGCGCCTGTCTGCCAAACACGCTGGCGTAGTCCAGCACTTCATCGCGGTAGGGAATTGCCCATTTGTCCATATGCTGCTCAACGGCCTGTTTCTGGCCGGGCGTCATATGCGAGCGGCGATGGACGAAGCTGCGAATGTGGCGGGATTTGAGCGCGTCTGTATCTGCGCTGTCGTTGCTGTTCTTGTCTTTATCGGAAATGGTCATGGTAAACAATGAAA
>JBEBTQ010000101.1:0-9723 GCA_040393685.1 Advenella kashmirensis
AATCCATGTCGATGATCGCATTGACCCCCGCACCATCAGTCAAACCCAGCACGCGTTCTGCCACCTGCTGCTCTTTGTATAGAATCGTATCCGTGATTCCGGTGTCGTGCAGCAATGCTGCCTTCTCTGTGCTACCCACAGTTGTAATAACCCGCGAGCCACATGCCCGCGCCATTTGCGCGGCATAATATCCCACCCCCGAGGCCCCGCCGATGACCAGTACCGTCTCGCCCGCTTTCGCCTCGGAAAGTTCAACAGCCCGAAACGCAGTCATAGCAGGTATACCTAAGCAGGCGCCGGCTTCGAAGGTCGTGTGTTCCGGCAAGGGTACCGCCTGCTCTTGCCGCAGGGTCAGATACTGCGCAGCTGTGCCGTGGTTGCGCTGATATTGGGCATTCCATAGCCACACACGTTGACCCGTTCTTTCGCGACTGACGCCTTCGCCCACTTTCTCAATGACACCAGCGCCATCGCTATGAGGAATAATTCTGCGGCCCTGCACCGGACGGCTGCCGGCGCGCGATTTGACGTCTGACGGGTTTACCCCGGAACAGGCGACGCGCACAAGAACTTCACCCTTGCCTGGTTCAGGAACGGGCAGTTGACCTGTACGCAGTACCTCACTGGCTTTGCCGTTCTCGTCATACCAGGCAGCAAGCATTATGTCAGGTCCTCTTTAACGAATTGGTTACTCAATGTCCCCAAACCGGTCAGACTGATGTCAACTCGGTCACCTGGCTTCAGGTTGGGCGAATGTCCGTCGGTGCCCATCCACACGATATCACCCGGATACAGGGTCAGATATCGGCTCATGGTACTGATGAATTCTTCGACACCAAAGAGCATGTCGGCTGTATCAAATTTCGTAGTCACCTCTCCATTGACCGACACCGTAGTCTGCATGCCTGCAAGTTCTGCTTCTGTGCTTAGCCACGGCCCCATGGGTTTGAAGGTGTCGGCATTCTTGGCGCGCCAGAATGTGCGGTCCGAAGACTGCCAGTTGCGTTCGCTCACGTCATTACCAATTGTATAGCCCAGTATGCACTGCCTGACCTGATCTACTGAAATATTTCTGACTTGCTTACCGATCACAACGACCAGTTCGCCTTCGTAGTGGATTTTGGTGGCATCGGCAGGCATGATGACGTTTTCACCATGGGCGACCAGCGCGTTATTGGCCCGATAACCGACGTCAGGTTTTTTGGGAATGTTCAGACCCTCGGTGCTGATGTGCTTCACATAATTGAGTCCAACACAGTAAAAGGTAGGCGGTATAACGGGAACCTCAGTCTTCACATCGGCAAGCCTAAGTCTTGTCGCTGTTGTATCGTAGCCCGAAAATGGCCCGCCTCTGACCTGGGTAATCACATCATTGTCATCCAGAATTCCGTAATGAACTTGTTCCTCCAGGCTGTAGCGTAGCCATCTCATATCTCTTCTCCTTGAATTTTCGCATCAAACCGGTTGTCTTCCGCACTCATTTCAGTAATCGTCCATTGTCCCTCTATCTTCCGCAATTTCACGTGAACGCTGCGTATGGATTCAATGCCTTTTAATGGCGCTGGTCCTGCCAGCGGACCTCCTGGCTCATGGCGCACAACAAGCATATAGCCCCGAATCGTGCAATCCGTGTCATTTCTATTGTCATTATCACGAATATCATCGTCTTTTGCGCCCCGCTCAACAAAAGCCAGATTGGTAATGACATGCGCAATTTTCATGGTAGGTGATCGCTGTTTGAGCGCATCAAGCACCTGCGCCGGCCCCTGCAGGATTTTTCCCTGTCTGTACCAGAGCGCATCCGGCGCAAGGAGCGCAGCCAATGCATCGTACTCATGCTCATCCAGGTGACGGAAAAACAATAGCACCTGGTTTTCACAGTCCTTCATATCCGAAGCGTTCATTTGCCGATCTCCTCACAGTCGTTTGAATCAGGGGGAAATGCCAGAACAGACTTGTCAATATCGGCAATCGTGGGCGTGCCGCATAACTGCATGGTTCTTTTTAATTCATCACCCAGAATAGTCAGCGCGCGTTCGACACCAGGTTGCCCGCCACTGAGCACGCCAAACAACGAGGCCCTCCCGGTAAGCACGCCACTCGCACCCATGGCCAGCGCTTTGAAAATATCGCTGCCACGCCGTATCCCGCCATCCATAAGTACCGGTACCCGGCCGTTGACTGCGCGCACAATCGCCGGCAGCGCGTCGACTGTGGCCAGACCCGTATCGAGTTGGCGTCCCCCGTGATTGGAAACAACCACTGCGTCAATATCAACGTCCAGAATCCCCGGCACATCCAGCGGGTTGAGCACTCCCTTCACAATCAGCTTTCCTGGCCAGCGCTCACGCAGTCTGCGCAGTGCAACGAGATCAAACGCTGGATCGTAGTGCGTTCCGGCCACACCCTGCATTTTTTTTCGATCTGTCTTTCGTGTCGCAAGTCCTTGCAGGCTGGGCATGATTGGCGGCTTGCGAAACAGCATGTCCAAAGACCAGATCGGCTTGCGCATAAATTGACCGATATTATGGGGACCCAGCTTCATCGGAAAACTCAAACCATTCTTCAGGTCTCGTTCCCGCTTGCCACCCACGGGAAGATCGACCGTGATCATCAGCGCTTCATAATTGGCGACTCGGGCGCGGTCGATCAATGCGTTCAGCCGCTCCTTGTCCTGCAGGATATACGCCTGAAACCACAAGCGACCCGGTGCCGCCTCGGCAATTTCCTCTATCGAGGCGGTGGCTGATGTCGACAGCGTGTACGGGATGCCGTGAGCCGCTGCTGCTCTGGCAAGCGCCAGATCCCCGCCACGCCAGCCAAATCCGACTGCGCCTGTTGGCGCAATGGCAATCGGCATGGCCTGAGGAATATCGAAAAGGTTCGTGGCAAGCTCAGTCTGTGAAACATCTCGCAATACGCGCGGCAGCAACCTGACTCGTTTGAACGCTTCACAATTGTCATTGAGCGTAATTTCATCTTCGGCGCCCCCGTCATAAAAATCGAAGACGCCTTTGGGCAGCCTTGAGCGCGCGTTCTCTCGCAATCGCTCGATACTGTAACAGTCATTGATACCCGACTTACTCATGCTCAATGACCTCATTCGGGCTTGATATTGCCTTGTTTGATCACGGACATCCAGCGTTGTTTGTCGGCGATCAGGTATTTTCTGAATTCTTCCGGAGAGTCAGCGATCACCTTTCCACCCAGTTTTTTCAGTTGATCACGTACTTCGGGTTTGGCCATGGCAGTCACCGCGGCTTTATTCAGTTTCTCCACGATTTCCCGCGGAGTTCCGGCAGGAGCCAGCATGCCGACGAAAGTCGCGGCCTCTTCAAAGCCCGTCAGCCCCATGCTTTCAAGCGTGGGAACGCCAGGAAAGTCCGGGTTTGGCTCGCGCGTTCCCACCGCAAGAATGCGCAGACGCTTTTGGGCAACGTAATCGGCAATGCCAATGCTTGGATAAAACATGAATGAAATCCGCCCGGCAATCATTTCCTGCAGCGCCGGACCGTTCCCCTTGAATGGCACGTGCACCATTTTGATATTCGCTTTGGTCGCCAGCATTTCCGCTGTCAGATGTGCGGATCCGCCGAAACCGGATGAGCCGAAAGTGAGTTTGCCCGGATGCGCACGGGCATCATCGATCAGACTTTTCATATCCTTGTAGGGTGAATCGTAATTGGTGACCACCACCATTGGCAGATTCACAAAGTCGGTAATGGGTTCAAACACTTTCAGGGCATCGTAGTTATAGCGATCGGGGTACAACAAGGGATTGACATTGAGCGTCAGCGATGTCACCAATACCTTGTATCCGTCCGGTGCCGCAGTCATCACATCATGGGCAGCAATATGCGCACTGGCACCCGGCTTATTTTCCACCACAACCACCTGACCCAGTGTGTCGCTCATATTCTTCGCGAGGACCCGAGCAATCACATCTGTGGGTCCGCCAGCCGAATAGCCCACCACCATGCGTATCGGTCTATCCGGATAATCACCTGCGCCGGCGGTGCCTGCAATCAGGGAAGTCAGCGCTGCTGCAACAACTGCCAGTCTTTTTATCATATTCATGATTTGTCTCCAGTATTAAATATTATTGAGCGGGCAACGTGTCTGCCCACCCTGGACGTCAATAAAGCTCAGGAAAATACTTATCTGCCATTACCTGGCAGCGTTTGATGAGTCGATGCTCATCCTGACCATAGTCCGCTATGGCATTGTGAATCGTTCCAATGTTGTCCCACATCAATACATCGCGTTCCGCCCATTCATGGCGATAGCAATATTTTTCCTGTACCTGATGTTCAAACAGAAATTCAAGTACCTCATCGCTGCGCGCCTGCGATAATTCATTGATTCGCATCGCATAACCAGGATTGGCATACAGAACCTTGCGACCGGTAATGGGATGCATCAGGAACACAGGATGCGACACGGGCGGCTTTCGTCGGCGCTGTTCTTCAGTCAAAGGCGGGCGCGTGCTGCCCTTTTCCTGACGCATCATTTCCCAGAACTTATTGAAGTCGTGAGTTATGGTTTTGCCTTCGAGTTCTTCTTTGATTGATTGCGGCAAGCCCTCGTAGGCCGCGTGCATATTGCAGAACGCGGTGTTACCCAGCGATTTTCCATCACGAAAAGGTATTCGTATGCCGTACAGCACGTTGCTGAATGCAATGGTCTTGCTGTAAGACATATCGGTGTGCCAATCCTGGCCAGCATCGCTCAGTCCTACAGGCTTGCCGTCCACCTTCATATTCGACAGAATCATCACTTCCGGCAGATTTTCTTCGTGATAGAGATTGGCAACGTTGATTTCCAGCTGACCGAAGTTGGCTGAAAAGTCCCGCAACTGTTTCGCGGTCAAATGCTGATCGGGAAAGCTGATGACGCCATGTTTTCCCAGCGCCTGTTCAATCTGCTGATAATTTGCGGAACTCAGGGGTTGTGACAGATCAATATCGTGAATCGTCGCACCCAGACTGCCGGATTTCGGTTCAACTCTCATATCAATTCCTTTATAGGAGTACGGGTTATGCGGCATGCCGCAGAATGGACAGCACTTCATCGGCGTTGGTCACTGGTCTTGGATTGAAGGCCAGCCCACGCTCAGTCATGACTTGCTGTGCGATTGGTTCAAAGCTATCGGAAGTAACGCCTAAGGTTTGCAGCGTCGCCGGCAGAGACAGTCGAGTGATGACATCTGCAGTCCAGTCAGACACATATGAATGCGTTGTACCCGACACGCGATTGAGCACCGCCAATGCCGGTACTAACTGGTTCTCAGCCACGACTTCGTTAAACCGCAGGGAATGAGGAAGCATCACTGTGTTCACTTCTCCATGTCCCACTGCGCAACGCGCGCCGATTACATGACAGATGGCATGGTGCAAACAGGTTTTCGCCATGGACAGAACCATGCCTGACAGATGCCCCGCCAGCAAAAGTTGCCATCGCTGATCTTCTTCGCTCGTATCGTCCTGAGTCAGCGCTCGGGCAAAGAGCTCCATCGATTGCAGCGCAATGCCATCTGAAATCAAAGAACGATTGCGTGAGTACATACCCTCAAAGCAGTGGGCCAGTCCGTTCATGGCGGTAGAGTGTATGAACGAAAGAGGGATATCCTGACTTAACAGAGGATCAATCAATATGGTGGTACAGGACAGCTGGCGATTCCAGAACAACAGCTTATGATCCACTTCTCGCGCACCGAACGATGGCGTAACTTCAGCGCCCGAAGCGGTCGTAGGCAAGGAGACAATTGGCAATTTGGGTGAGGTACGACGCGGAATGTTGATCCTGTCTGGTGAAGTGAACTGTGTGGCATGATCTGAAAGCTGCCCGCCCTCGGCCAGCAGCATTGCAAGGGCTTTCGCCGAATCAGACACACTGCCACCGCCAATCGCAACAATACTGTCGGCGCCGAAGGCTGCGGTTTCCCTTGCTGCCTGTTCTGCCCATGCAACCCCACCGTGATTGGGCACCGAATCAATGACAAGTGTCATCATTTCGCCAAGGATTTCACGCAGCCGCTTCCAGTGCTCTGAAGCCGCCATGCGTGACTGCATAAGAATCACAGGACGCATACAGCCCAGTGCCTGCAGCTCGACAGCCACGCTGTCCGCACAGCCTGGCCCGAACCGCAGGTGCATCCCAAACAGGTGATAATCGAAGACGGGAGTTGTCATTGCCTATTTATTTCGCTTGTGAGTATTTCGATTGAATTTCGAGTCATTCTAGGCATTAGGACTACGCATGCATAGAAACACATGGCAAAATAAGTGTTTCCAATTTACGAACACTGGCGGGTGCTAATAATGGACACTGTGGAAGGAATCGAGGTCTTTTTAGAGGTAGCGAAGGGCCTGAGTTTTACCAAAGCGGCAGAACGCCTGGGCACCAGCCGCTCTGTCATTTCCAAAAAAATTGCACAACTCGAACAGACATTTGAAACCCAGTTGCTGCATCGGAATACGAAGCGGGTGAGTCTTACCGAAAGCGGTGAAATTCTTCTGCGAAATGCGGACAGCGTATCGCGCGCGCTAACGGAATTGAAAGATCTGGTTCGCAGTTCGGTACAGCAGCCGACAGGCAAGATTCGCGTTGGTTCTCCTCCCTCCTTCGGAGCAGTCCATCTTGCACCTGCGATTCAGGCATTCCTGCAGACCTATCCCGACGTCAATATTGCCATGCAGCTGGATGACGGACGCAGCGATCTGATTGCGGAGAATATGGATCTGTCCGTGCGCATTGCGCCTCACTTACGCGACACCAGCCAGATTGCCTACAAAATTGCTGTGGTGCCACAGGTGCTGGTTGCCACCAAAACCTATCTGGAACGTGAATCGGCGCCGCGAAAGCCTGCCGATCTGAAAAATCACAACTGTCTTGTCCATTCCCTGAAAACGCCCAGCTCAGTCTGGCAGTTCACAGATAAGCGAAATCAGCCCGACTCCGTTCGGGTGGCCGGCACATTTACGTCCAATGTCGGTGAAGCGTTGTTGCATCTGGCGCGCCGGCATTACGGTATTTCTCTTCATCCGCGATACATGGTTGAGAAACTGATCCGACAGCGTCAGCTGCAGATCGTGCTCCCCCAATATCAATGTGAAGGGCTGGACATTTACGCCGTCATCCAGAGCAAACGCTACCTGCCGTACAAAGTTCGTCTGTTCATCGACCATTTGCGCAGCTACTTCCAGGATACCGATTGGACCGATACCTGAATTGCCGTGCAGCTGCGGGCTCGACAGTGCATACGGCCGCAGTCACTGCACATGCAATGCAATGCAGCGTGAACCGCATATAATTGTTGCAAAGAATATGAACCCCCTGGTTTTGATGTGCTCTTGGGCGACAGAGTGCGTGCGCTGCTTGCGTCTGCCAGGGTACCGTCGCAAGAGGAGATGACATGCGTAATTCAATTCGGGCCCTGGCATGGGCTGTTCCTGTTATCACGGCGCTGGCCGGATGCGCGCAGACCGCGGGTTTGAACGTCAAGGAAGTGGGAAGCTATCACATCGGTGGCGAACCGGTCACGCTCAAAGGACTGCCCGTCAAGGAAATCGTTTTCAGCCCCGGCTCACCGCCAGTGAAACAGGATCCGAATGGTGATTTTATCGCCGGTCAGATGTATACCCGTTATACGCTTCTGGAAAATCCGCGAGCAACTGTACCCATGCTGATGTGGCACGGTGGTGGCCTGTCTGGCACAACATATGAAACCAAACCCGACGGCAAGCCCGGCTGGGAAATGGATTTTCTGCGCGACGGATGGAGTGTATACGTCAGCGATGCAGTGGAACGTGGGCGCGCTTCGTGGGCTCGCTATCCCCAAATTTTCCAGGGTGAACCGGTATTCAGAACCAAAAAGGAAGCCTGGGAACTGTTTCGTATTGGCAAAACCTATTCCAGCGATCCGAATACTCGTCAGGCGATTCCCGGCACGCAATTCCCAATCGCATCATTTGACCAGTTCGTCAAACAGAGCATCCCGCGCTGGTCAACAAACGACGACCGGACTCAGCGCGCCTATGATCAATATGTTCAGCAGGCCTGCCCTTGCGTGATTGTGGTCCATAGTCAGGGAGGCAATTTCGCTCTGACATCTGCTCTGAAATATCCTGATAAGGTCAAAGCCGTTGTCCTGGTTGAACCCAGTGGCTCACCCGACCCGGATAAAACCGATCTGTCACCGCTACGCAATGTGCCGATGCTGTGGGTCTGGGGTGATCACATTCAGGATTATCCATTCTGGGTCAATATCAAAGAGCGTCAGGAACGTTTCCGCGCGGCATTGAATCAGGCCGGAGGTCACGGTGATTTGCTGGATTTGCCGGCACAGGGCATTCATGGCAACAGTCACATGATGATGATGGATGCCAACTCCGGACAAATCTCGGGGCTGATCCAGGATTGGTTTAAAAAACAGGGCCTTGTGCATTGACGCGAATTCCGTCAACACACATGCAATAGACAAAAGGACGCATCGCACATTACGCGATTGCGTCCTTCAGACTGGTTAAACACAATCGGTCTGCAGTGCTGCGGTGACCTTCGCCGGTTCCCGATGCGCCCTTTTTCGCCATACCAGCGGAACGACACTCAGCACCCCAATCGTGGCAAGACCCGCACCAACCCATAATGGCGAGCGCATACCAAAGTCCAGACTGATACCTAAACCACCTAACGCCGATCCGGCAAACAGTCCGATATTAATGACCGAGGCATGCACCGTGTTCACCAGCGGGCGAGCGTCCGCGGTATGAATCACACGTGCAACCATTGCCGGATTCAGTGCCACACCAGTCAACCCGATCAGGACCAGCGCACCCAAAGCGATCATTTGCACCTGTCCGAAGAGCGCGAACGAAAGCAAGGCAAAGGTATTAATCATATGTCCCAACAACAACACCGGCTTGGTGTAGCTATCTGCAAGACGACCGACGATAAAATTACCCACGACGGTAGCGGCACCATATAGCATGAGCATGAGTGGAATCGTGCCGGTGTCAAACCCACTGACGTTCACCAGGATGGGTGAAAAGTAACTGAATGCAGCAAAGGTTGCGCCAATAATCAGCGCGCTGGTCGCGTAGGCTGCCCACAAGCGAAGGTTCTGCAACGAGGCCAGTTCAGACTGCACGCTGATTCGCTCTTCAACCCGTGACGCGGGAAGCGTGAACATGAGCAGCACACCTGATGTGGCCGTGACGGCAGCAACCAGCCAGAATACGAAGCGCCAGCCGAATGCCTGTTCCAGGGCGGTCGCCGCGGGCACACCAAAGACGGTCGCAAACATCAGTCCGCTGATCACGATCGCTGCGGATCGTGCTACCTGGTTTGGTGGCACCATTTGAGCACAAATAGCCAATGCAAGGCCAAAGCACCCGGAAGCAGCGACGCCGCTAAGTACGCGCCCTACCGCCATGATTTCATATGTGGTTGCAGCTGCGGCAATGACCTGACCCAGCGTATAGACTGCCAGCAGAGCCAGCAACGCCCGCTTGCGTGACACATTGCGCAGACACAGCATCAAGACCGGGCCGCCCAAAACCATACCCGCCGCATAATAGGAAATCAGATACCCGATAGCCGGGACGGGTACATCCAGCGCCTGAGCGAGCGATGGCATCATGCCTGCCACCATGAATTCAGATGTGGTCAGGGCAAATACACTGAAAGCCAGGAAGTAAACGTTGAATGGCATGGCGGCTTTTT
>JBEBTQ010000102.1:0-9649 GCA_040393685.1 Advenella kashmirensis
AGAGTGATCGCCAACGGTCGCCGGAAATTTTATATTTCAAATAGCTGCAAAGCAGCGCATTTTATTTTGAGTTTTTACGCCTCAAATTGGGAAAAGAGAGTAATATTCGGCGTACTCAAAGGAGAACGCCATGAAGCGTCTAATTTCCGCTATTCCTGCCATTATGCTGATTGCAGGCTCACAGGCTCAGCCCGTTCCAAAAACTCCTTTGACTGGTCAACAGAAAGTCACTCCCCCCGCGTCAGTCGCCGGCGTGTTTGGCGTAATCTGCCCGAGAGAGTCATTCAATAAAATCCATTGATCCGGCTGCGAGCCAGGTTTGTTATCAGTGAAATACAATTCGGCCAAAACCATTTCAGACGGAACCATTTCGGGCACATCCATTTCAGGTCCATCTATTAGATCCGCATCCACTTGCGACTTCAGAAACAGCCAGTTCAGGTCCATCGTCTTTAGGGACCTCGACTTTGACAGCGCGTACAAACTGTCTGTTTCTCATCTCTCGAACAGATTGCAAAAGTTCCGCTTCGAAACGACGCAACTCTTTGTCGTCTGTCAAATGTTGTGCTTTGTCGCTAATAAGAGGAGGCGATGTTTCGTCGCTCATAATAAGCGGTGCTGGATTTTGATAAGTTCTGTCAATTGAATTTCAGACATGGCTTTTTTTACTCGCTTTTATTTTGGATGATGACTGCGATAAAACTCCACTAGCAATTTCAACGTTTCTGGCCGACTTAACGCTCGCTCTTCTGCAATCGCATCAAATTCATTTGCCAATTCGGTCTTGAGCCGAAGTGCAAACTTCCTGATAATACCTGCAGCAATCAATCGTTTGGTAGATTCTGTTGCCGTTTTTGCCCTTAGTTTTCGACTGTGTTCGGTATAACTATTTGCCATTTCAGTGTTCCATCTTTGAATTGACAGTAAAAAAAATTTTGTAAATTTCGATCTGGAAATTGAAGGAGTTAAATCGACTGAGATTTCCAGATAAGCAGTAATGCGATGCGTGTCATCGTACCCCCCGAGGTTTGACCGGGATCGTAAGGGCCGCTAGTCGGCCCATTGCGATTTATTATAGAGTCCATCGTAATTGCCACCAATGATGCGGATTAAATGGCTGTGGACGGCGACAGCGATTCTTTTTTCATTTCTGGACTCAGGTTTAAGCGGCCTCGCATTTCCTCGCGCCAATATATCAATAACTATAGTTGTAGAATTATTACTCGTTCTGATTTTTGATTTATTTCTTCGCGAAACCTTGATATAGAACAGCTTAGCGGCGAATTTTTACCTACCCCTATACGAGTTCTAGGGCAGTCAAATAACATTATGTCCGCTACAAATGACAAATCATTTGTGCTAAACGTATCGCGTAAGTCAGGCAGAGAATTTCCATGTTGGTCTTGTCGATAGAGTAGATATCCACGCGTACAGTGGATACATTTCAATTAATTGGAATTTTTCTCTAACGGCTAGAAAAGCTGGGGAAGCTCGTTTTCTAGTAATAATTCCGACTTTACACCGTAAACAACTAAGCGAGTACCTATGAAGGATCATGACATTGAGATGACGGATGAAATTACCGAAGAGATGAATGAAGTGATTGGAGAGGGCCTTAACGCGTACAACGATGCTATAACGAAATATACTGATCGTAAGCCACTCGCAGTTGTAATCAGGGATAAATGTACCGGAAAAATTATTGGTGGAATGTTAGGTAGAACATCACTCGGCCTGCTTTTTATTGAGCTAGTGTATTTGCCGGCAGAATTGCGAAATAGCGGGTTGGGTACAGAGTTGCTCAAAAAATTCGAAGACGAAGGACGCGCCAGAGGTTGTTCATCGGCAGTGCTTTACACAATTAGTTTTCAAGCACCAAAGTTTTACGAAAAACACGGTTGGATGGTCTTCGGCGAAATTCCATGCCACCCAATTGGAACCAGTAGAATTTTCATGAGTAAGAAACTATAAATTTAATATAGACGTTAGCTGGTTATACTTTGCTGATTATTCGACATTCTCCATAAACTGCAGTTGCTTCTTTTGCCCATTACTAAGCCAGTAAATGTTGATCCTATGATGTGACGAATAAAATCACGCAGCTTCTTTCCAGCCGCTCTGCGTTTCTTCAAAGACAAATCTATTAGGGTCAGGTTCCGCATCAAGCTCAATGATCCTATCCAATGCGTCACAAATCGCCGAATTTCCATCAAGGCGAGACAAGTAAACAAACTTAATTAGTCGTTGAGTAGCAATTGGAATCTTGCCGCGTCGTTCCCATAAAGACACGGTTTGTTCAGAGGATCCTACGATCTGTCCAATACGTGATTGTGAAAGACCCAACTCTTTGCGCAAAAACCGAAATTCAGAACCAGTAAGATGTGGCTTACGTGCTAAAGTGCGCCCGATCACTTCATGTAGATAATCAGCGTCCGCAATTGAAACGGCTTTCTCGCCGTTTATCACTCTTTCTTTGAATCCATTTGTTAGCCATACATTAGTAAGACCTGATTCCGTGTAATGGTGAGCATTAGTCATGAGATTGGTGTAAAAAGACACAGTCTGCTGGATACCCATTATTGTGTTGGGTATACGCGCATAATTCGAGCATGATACTTCAGAAGCTTGTGGTATCGTGTCTTAACCGAATAACCGAAATTTTCGCAATCGCCACTCAACATGACCCGAATCAATTGCATACCAGTAGAAGAACTGTCCGGGCCGCATTTGGTGGCAGAATACCGGGAACTGCCTCGGGTATTTCGACTGGCTGAAAAGGCATCATTAAGAGGAATCATAAAACAGCCGAGTCAGTACACGCTCGGCGCCGGCCACATTCTTTTTTTCTACACCCGCCTCGGCTACCTTTCAAAGAGACATTGCCAGCTTGTCCAGGAAATGCGCCGGCGTAATTACAACCCCACCTATGAAGGGGTGCGTCGCCAGGATTTCCCAAATATCCCTGACGAATACTGGAACGATTGGAAACCTGGCAAAGAAGCTATGGCGCTGAACAGACAGCGGATCGCCGAACGGTCGTCTGTAAAATAGCGATTAAATAGAGAAATTTTTAAGATTTAAGGATTGATTGATAAAACCATACCCGCAGGTTCGTCGATTATGGCGCTCTCCTCGCTATCGCGAATCGGTATGAAATAGAACTTACCAGGTTAAAAAGAAGATGAAATCATTCGCAATCATCCTACTGATGCTGATCTCGTTCTGTCTCGCAACATCCGCAGCATATGCGCGTAATTATCCGTGTTCGGGCTCAAAAGGCGGAATCTCTCATTGCCTGGGAGAAACCTTCATATGCAATGATGGATCTGTGAGCGGGTCGAAACAAAGCTGCTCTGCGGTCCATGGTCACGGAAATTCGTCTGCCCTTGGCTTCGTTTCGCGCAGTAGTAAGATACCGGAATTAAAAGATGGATCATCTTGCTCTTGTCGCTCTGGCAGCTATTGTACCGGGCCACGTGGAGGAAGATATTGCTATAACGATTCGGGAAATAAGAGCTATTTGCGAAGGTAGGCAGATCATATGTCAGGCCCGTATGAGAAGCAATTACTGATGCCTGATTTGCCCTGGATATTTAAAAAGGCGATACGCGTGTTCGCACGATAAGGACGTTCTGGCGGTTTGGATTAAGACCGTGGAACCGTAGAAGTGCTTTGGCCATCTACGTGCCGTACCCGCAAACTGGATAAATCCAACCCATCAACACAATTGGCATTCACACCGCACACCAACGGGTTGCTTCTACGCTGATGGAAAACATAAATGCCACATTTACTGCAAAAGTAATGGCGGGCAATTCGGGTATTCCAGCGATATTCTGTTAACGCGTCACGCCCCGCAATAATCTGCAGTTTCTCTTTCTCAACGGCCAGCATCCTGGCCGCGCGTTTGGAACATAAGGAACAATCACAGACAGTTATCTCCTTCAGGTCAGCATTGAATTCGAATCTTACTGCCTGACAATGGCATGTGCCGATGTATTTCATGGTCGATTCCTTGAGTAGCGAAGCGTGCTCTTACAACTCGATTTTATCAGGTGTTTTTCTGCCTTCCGCGTCTGGCTTGGCGGCGAGAGATTGTTATCAAATATAAACTTCAAGCAGCAAGCAATTGTTGTTCAAATTTCAGAGCGGCATTCACTTCCGCGATGGGAATATCAAACTGCAAGGCGACAAGCACTCGTTTGCTATGCGCAAAAAGTGAAGTTAAAGATCGAGTTATTTTACGTTTGAAAGAATATAAGAACTCGCAATCCCGGTGCGGGCCGATTAGGTGAATTCTAAATCTGGGTTGATTAATCCTGGAGGGCGACTTAATATAGATGTAAACAAACGAGACGATAAATAAACCAAGGAGACCAAAAATGAACGAAATTAAAGTTGACATTGGAAATAAAAATTTCGCATTAAGAGAAGAATCAACTGGAGACTCGGTCGTATGGCGCGCTTTTGATTTGGCCACGAACCAGGCGGTAGAGGGCGCCGAATTTGTAGTATCGAGCGAAACTCTTTCTGATAGAGCACATACCGACCAGTTCGAGGATCCCAGTGAAGCTGCAATTAACGAATTAAAGCAGCGCCTGGAGGAAAGATTTGGCGAGCGTGAGTAGTCAGCGATTATTAGGCTAAGCTGCCCGGTTGTCGCTAGATCAATCGGCGTACGATCGAAACTGCGTATTGTTAGCTCGGAAAGAAAATCAGTATAAGGATACGCAGACTTTCAACCCTCTCGTATACGGAAGGCTTATGTTAGTACGATATTAACGGCAGGCGGATTTCCGTTGCGAGTATCAGGCTAGATGGAGCATGCAGACCAGACAATGTAAGTCAAAGTTGTGGTAACAAATTCTTGGCAACTAGCGTATAATGCGCTAATGTAATACATGCATGGATAGCGCAACTCGCGCAGTCCGCTAGCCCGAGAGGAAGCCTAAAATAGACAAACCATTTGACTCCGCCAAGACTGTTGCGGAAATTTCTAAATTGATCGCCGAGACCATCAAGCTGAACGCCGAAGCAGCCAAGATGCAGCGTGAACGCTATTGGCATCCAATAATGGTCGGCGCCGCACTGGCAACGAGTATCATCGCCGTGTGTAGGTACTTCATTTAATCAACGATCGCCCCGCCCATGCGGGGTTTTATATATGAACTATATCGCCCCCAGCGCCAACGATTTGCAGCGCCTGAAAAACGAACTTGACTATACCGGAAAGCAAATGGCAGCCTTGGCGTGTGTCGGTGAGCAGCATTGGCGCAAATACACAGGTGGAGCCGATCCCAAGGCTATGCCATACCCCAATCTCTTCCACCTTGCCGCCCGACTGTCCCTTGGACCAGAGGAGCTGGAGCACATCTATGATCGCATGCGCGAGATTGGCGCACAACTGTCCGATACGACCGGAGCAGTAACAGACTCAAGCGGCGGGACTTAGAGAGCGACTGCCAGTAATATAATTGGAAGTAATAGAACTGCGATCCCTGATCAGATGGTTCACGCGGACTGGACGATGATTGCCAAGATATATGGGAAATGGATGCCGGATGCTAATCGAACAGCCGGGAATAAGGCTGTAGAGGCATTTTCATCTGTGGCGCAATTGTGGCAAAACCCACCATAAACAGCCACAGTCCAGCACAATCAGGCCAAATCCCAAATTTATAACTTATTGATTTTATTGGATTTGCATATAAGCACTGGCGGGTTGGGGGGGATTCGAACCCCCGATACGTTACCGTATACACGCTTTCCAAGCGTGCGCCTTCAGCCACTCGGCCACCGACCCTGTCAGATCACACTCTGGCGTGGATGGTGCCATTCAAACTACCTGGCCACCGATCCCGCATTGATAGAGCACTAGTATTGAGACTTTTAAAGCCGCCAGATTCGTTTCTGGTGACCCGTTCTCAAATTAGCCTGCTATTTTAGCATCCTTTCAACGTAACGTGCAATCATATCAATCTCAAGGTTCACTTTTGTTCCACCCTTCAGATGCTTGAGCGTGGTGACCTGCAGTGTATGAGGGATGATATTGATGCTGATTTCACACCCGTCTGCATTATCCTCCACGGAATTGACGGTCAGGCTGACGCCGTTGACCGTGACCGATCCCTTATATGCAAGATAGCGAGAGAGCGCTTTGGGAACCTGTATGCGCAGTTCGTGGGATTCGCCGACGGCTTCAAAACGCGTTACCTGCCCCATGCCATCCACATGTCCGGAAACGAGATGACCATCCAGCGAGTCGCCGAGTTTAAGCGATCGCTCCAGGTTGACTTCTCCTGGCTGATCCAGGCCGGCGGTTTTGTCCAGGCTTTCTCGTGAGACGTCGATTCTGAAGCTATTATCTTCGATTGAGACAACGGTCATGCAGGCGCCCTGCACTGCGATGGAGTCACCAAGCCCGATGCCGGACAGGTCAAAATTGTTGGCGTCGATTGTGACGTGCACACCATCGTCCGCACCGTTGCCGGCTGGCCTGACTTCGCTGATGCGGCCCACGCCGCTGATAATTCCTGTGAACATCTTTTACTCCGTGTCGGACGCGTTTTCGCCCGATTGCAATTGTAATTGATTCCAGCGCATGGGTAGTCGCGCCCGCAGGCGCAAATCTTCTCCACAAGGCGCCGTATCAAAGAATTCAAACCGATAGGCATCGGCCAGTATATTGAATGGCGTATGTGATACCGAGGAGCGCGCATCGCCTATGATTTTTGGAGCCATATAAATCAGAAGTTCATCCACGCAGCCAGCCTGCAATAGCGCACCATTCAGTCCCGGTCCTGCCTCTACGTGCACTTCGTTGATGTCATGCTGCCCCATCCATGCCATGACGGCTTTCAGATCGACGTGTCTGTTCTTTTCATCAACAACGATCACCCGAACATTGCGCTGCGCCAGGCGCGCAGCTTTGGCTTCGTTGTACTCGGTAACGAATATCCAGACCGGTCCGCCATCAAACAGTCTTGCCTCTTCGTCAATGGCAAACTGGCTGTCGATCACGGCGCGGATAGGCTGCCTGGGGGTATCGATGTTTCTGACGGTGAGCATGGGATCGTCTTCGGCAACCGTGCCTGAGCCGGTAAGTACAACGCATGCACGTGCACGCCAGCGATGGCCATCTGTCCGCGCCTGCTCTGAAGTGATCCATTGTGAACGGCCATTGTTCAAGGCAACCTTGCCGTCCAGGCTGCTGGCTATTTTCATGCGAACCCAGGGGCGATGTATAGACATGCGCGATACAAAACCCGGGTTGATTTCCAGTGCATCCTGAAGACCCAGTCCGATTTCAACTGTGATTCCCGCATCGCGCAGCTTTTTGATGCCGGAACCGCTGACCAGTGGATTGGGGTCACGGGCGGCAATAACCACGCGCGTCGGTTTGACAGCCAGCAAGGCGTCGACGCAAGGCGGTGTGCGGCCATAATGACTGCAAGGTTCCAGAGTAACGTAAAACGTTGCGCCTGCGAGTTCATGCCCCTTTACCCTGGCATCCTGAATGGCGCAGACTTCGGCGTGAGGGCCGCCCGGAGGCTGTGTCGCGCCCTCTCCCAGCACTTGGTGGTCGCGGACAATCACGCAACCCACGCGCGGATTGGGACTGGTGCTGAACATTACGCTGCGCGCCAGATCCAGCGCGCGATTCATATATTGCTGGTCATTCATAAGCAGTCTCATGTGAAAAGTCTGCGCGGCAAACGATGAGGCATGACTGAATCAGGCACCTTCGTTCAACGACAAGTGTCATATGCCAATTGCGATTCTGCGTTGGTACCCAGTGCGCATCGCCGGATATATGCCAAATGCGATGTTTTGTCTGCAGCCACTACGCATCGCCGGCAGAATCCTGGCGGCCAATCGTGCTATGTGGCTTGACCGGCTTTTGCATTTCCTTGATGGCATTGACGAACTCTTCGATGTCCTGGAAGCTTTTGTACACAGAGGCAAAACGCACGTAGGCAACCTGGTCGAGCTGCTTGAGTTCGCTCATGACAAGCTCGCCGATATGATCGGTAGAGACTTCTTTTTCTGCGGTATTGAGCAGGGATTCCTGGATGCGCGCGACGGCGCGTTCCAGCAGTTCGGTGCTGACCGGCCGCTTGCGCAGCGCCAGCCGTAAGCTGGCCTGCAGTTTGGCGGGGTCAAACTCAACACGCGTACCGTTACGCTTGACCACGGCAGGCATGGCCAGCTCTATGCGTTCGTAGGTGGTGAAGCGCCGGTCACAGGACAGGCATCTGCGACGGCGACGAATGGTGTCGCCCTCTTCGGATACCCGCGAGTCCATAACCTGTGTATCGTGGTGTGAACAAAACGGGCATTTCATGGTGCAGAAGTCCTGTGCCGGGCAATAAGCGTATTGCGTTGAAGAGGCGCGCGGCTTATTTGTAAACCGGGAAACGCGCTGTCAGTTCGTTCACTTTAGCACGAACCGCTGCGATATTGGCCTCATCATCGGGATTGTCCAGGACATCAGCGATAAGGTTGGCAGTCAGTTCAGCTTCGGCTTCGGTAAATCCACGTGTGGTCATGGCAGGCGTACCCAGACGGATACCGCTGGTGACGAACGGTTTTTCCGGATCATTTGGAATAGCGTTCTTGTTAACCGTGATATGAGCCTCACCCAGACGCGCTTCGGCCGCTTTACCGGTGATGCCTTTGGCACGCAGGTCAACCAGCATGACGTGGCTTTCTGTTTTGCCTGAAACGATACGCAGACCGCGTTTTACCAGGGTATCGGCCAGCACTTTGGCATTGGCAACCACCTGACGTGCGTAGTGTGAGAACTCGGGACTGAGGGCTTCCTTGAATGCCACGGCCTTGCCGGCAATCACGTGCATCAGCGGGCCACCCTGGATACCAGGGAAGATGGCGGAATTGATGATTTTTTCGTGCTCGGCTTTCATCATGATGACGCCACCACGAGGACCACGCAGTGATTTGTGCGTGGTGGATGTGACGAAGTCTGCGTGAGGAACCGGATTCGGATATTGACCACCAGCCACCAGTCCTGCGTAGTGAGCAATGTCAACCATCAGGTAGGCATTGTTTTCGCGAGCGATTTTGGCAAGGCGTTCAAAATCGATTTTCAGGGAGTAGGCAGAGGCACCAGCCACAATCATTTTAGGCTTGTGCTCTTTTGCAAGCTGTTCAACCTGTGCGTAATTGAGAACTTCGTTTTCATCCAGTCCGTAGGGGATGAAGTTGTACAGTTTGCCGGATGCGTTGACGGATGCGCCATGCGTCAGGTGACCACCTTCGGCCAGGCTCATTCCCAATACGGTATCACCGGGTTTGAGTACGGCCATGTAAACGCCCTGGTTGGCCTGAGAACCGGAGTTGGGCTGCACATTGACCGCTTCCGCACCGAACAGTTCTTTCAGACGCTTGATTGCCAGTTCTTCTGCGATGTCTACAAATTCGCAGCCGCCGTAGTAGCGCTTGCCAGGGTAGCCTTCTGCATATTTGTTGGTCAGTTGCGTACCCTGCGCCTGCATCACGGCAGGGCTGGTGTAGTTCTCAGAAGCAATCAGTTCGATGTGCTGTTCCTGACGAGTATCTTCCTTTTGAATGGCACTCCAGAGTTCAGGATCTACCTTGTCAAGAGTTAGCGAGCGGTCAAACATAACGT
>JBEBTQ010000103.1:0-9620 GCA_040393685.1 Advenella kashmirensis
TTTCGCGTCTTACATCCCCGCCCTGAACGACGGGGGCTTTCGACGCAGTTGATAAGCGAGCGCTTTTACTCTTTTGCCTTAACGGCGCCGCAACAGTCCCTGATGCTTCCCGAAAAGCATGGAAAGAATGTAGAACAGGCCGGCGGACAGAATAATGGCGCTGGACGCGGGCAGGCTGAAGTGATAGGACAAAACCAGCCCCGTATATGAGGCGAGCACGCCAATGGACACGGCCAGCACCAATTGCCAGCCCAGGGTACGCCCCCAGAACCGAGCGGCGGCGGCCGGCAGCATCATCATCCCAACCACCAGCAATGTACCCATCACCTGATACCCAGCAACCAGATTGACGACCAGCAGGATCAGAAACCCGCCATGCACCAGTGACCCGTTGCCACCTTCCATCTTCAGAAACGCCGGATCCAGGCATTCGATCACCAGCGGCCGGTACATCAGGGCCAGCGCCACCAATGTCACGCTGGATACGCACATAATGAAGAACAGATGCTGATCGTCCAGACCCAGCACGGTTCCGAACAGGACATGGAGCAGGTCCATATTGGAGCCTTTAAGGGAAATCAGCAGCACCCCTAGACCCAGTGAAATCAGGTAAAAAGCTGCGAAGCTGGCATCCTCTTTCAGACCGGTGGAGCGCGCGACCGCGCCCGCCAGTACCGCTACCAGCAATCCGGTGGCCAGTCCGCCGATCAGCATGGCGGTCATTGAGACGCCTGCCAGCAGAAACGCAACCGCCACGCCAGGCAGAATCGCATGGGACATGGAATCGGCCATCAGACTCATGCGACGCAAAATCAGGAACACACCCAACGGACCCGCGGCCAGAGAAACAAAAATCGACCCAAACAGGGCCCGGCTCATGAACGTGAATTCGGCAAAAGGCGCGAACAAGGCCGCGTGCAAAGACTCCAGCATCAGAATCCTCCCAATGCCAGGGAACGCGCCCGCTCAAGATTGCCCTCGGTAAGGACATCGACCGTCGGTCCCCAGGCAACGACCTGGCGTGCCAGCAGCAGGGTCTGCGGGAAACACTCGCGCACCAGTTGCGCATCATGCAGAACCACCAGAACCGTGCGGCCTTCGCGATGCCAGCCCAGAAGAATATTCAGGAGCAGACTGCAGGTCGACTCATCCACGGCAGTAAACGGCTCATCCAGAATCATGACCGGCGCATCGCACACAATGAGTCGCGCAAACAAGGCACGCTGCATTTGCCCGCCCGACAGATTCGAGATCAGATCTCGTGACTTGTCTGTGAGACCCACGGTCTGCAGGGCGTCGCGAATGCGCTGCCGTTCTGTGCGATCGTAGCGCCCGAATGCGCCGACTCGTCTCCACGCACCCATGGAAACCAGATCATGCGTGGTGATGGGGAAACTGCGGTCAATATCGCTGATCTGCGGCAAAAGCGATATACCACCCGCAAAGGGAGGATGAATGGTGACGCTTCCGGTGCGTGGCGCCAGCTGGCCCGTCACCGCTTTGAGCAGTGTGGATTTGCCGGCACCATTGGGCCCCAGAATAGCAGTCAATGTGCCTTCCAAAAAGCGCCCCGTCACACCAGTGAGTGCGGGCACACTATTCCACGCAACGGTCACATCGTTCAGTTCAATAACAGGATGACGGCCCGCAGTCTCCGGAATCGCAGCCGCTATATGGGGAGTTAATGATGCACCGGCAGGTGCAGAAGAGAAAGACATGAGTGCAGATTGAGGAAACGCAGTCAGGCGATCAGCCTGCTACGCCTCCCATCCAGCCGATAGACCAGGCAATGGCGGTCCACAAGACCAGCAGCAAAGCCAATACAGGTGCCAGCCGGGCGAATACGGAAGCCAGGAAGATGGTCTGCTGCGCAGGCATGGCAGTGGCCTGAGCCTGAGTACCGGTCTGGGTCCGGATATCGGCGTGGGCGTGGGCCTGGGCGTTGCTGCGAGCGTGAACCTGCGCTTCAGTCGTTGCCAAACCTTCTGCCGACGCAAAACGCTTTTCGGATGGGAGCGCACAGGAAGACGCGACAAACCGATGCCCTCGCACTGATGGACAGACTCGCTTCAAACCTGCTGACAGGGAAATATTCTGCATGGCGATAAGGCCTGATAATTGTTCGATAATGCCCGCTAGGCTCGGAAGTCAAGATGCTTTACTAATTCCGAGCGCCCTGGAAAATGATATGTTATATCATTATATACAGAATCTGCCGCCCTCATACAAAAAATACGTGAATCCGTCAGCATTTACGCGGATGCGGTATGATTCCAGACATAACCATTAACGATATTTCCGCCCAATGACCGCCAAAACGCCCGCAGATCCGCAAGCGACGGAACACAGCCATCATCACGTTGCCCATAACCATTCGGTAGCCTACCAGTTGCTGGAAGCCATTCGCCATTGCGAAGAGCGTGGCACGCGGCTCACCCCGATTCGCCAGCATGTGCTGACCCTGCTGCTGGAGGCCGGTCGCAGCCTGAAGGCCTACGAACTGCTGGAAGCCATGAAGCAGCTGTACCCCCAGGCCAAACCGCCCACGGTCTACCGGGCGCTGGATTTTCTGGTTGAAGAAGGACTGATCCACCGTCTGGACGCCGTAAATGCCTGGACGGCCTGTCAGGACGTGGCGGGGCATCATCACGACCTGCTGATCGTATGCACCGTCTGCGGCAAAGTTGCAGAACTGAGCGCCCCGCTGATCAGCCACCAGTTGCACGACATGATACAGGCAGCCGGGTTCATACAGACGACCAGTGAGACAGAATTGCGCGCCATCTGCCAGGAGTGCAGCCGGAAACAAAAGGAAAATACCGCTGAACCAGTCTGATGCGTCGCACCGGCTGGCAGCCTTGCGCTGCAGTAAATACGCGCGTGTGCACTGACCACAAAATAGTGAACATTTCCTTACACAAATCAGTATCTTAGGGTTTGTCCCCGGTATTTCGGTTTATTTTCGCAAGGGCACAATTAACGTTTGCCCTATTTGCAAAGCTATGATGTAATCCTGCGATTGACTTTGGAAACGTCTTTTTAAAACCGGTCGGTTTCTTCCGTCCGAAGGACGTTCAGACGCTATGACACAAACGCAATCGCAAGCAGACAAAATGATCCCAGTTACCGTACTTACCGGCTTTCTGGGGGCCGGCAAAACCACTCTTCTGAAACGCATTCTGACCGAATATCACGGCAACCGCATTGCCGTCATTGAAAACGAATTCGGGCCCGAAAGTATCGATAACGAACTTCTTGTGCAGGACAGCGACGAACAGATTATCGAGCTGTCCAATGGCTGCGTATGCTGCACCATTCGCGGCGACCTGCTCAACACGCTCACAGACCTGAAAAACCGCCATCAGAAAGGCGAACTCAAGTTTGAACGCGTGGTCATCGAAACCACCGGCGTGGCCAATCCCGGTCCCGTATGTCAGACCTTCTTCATGGACGACAGCGTTGCCGCTTTCTACCGTCTTGACGCAGTCATTACTGTCGTCGACGCCAAGCACGGCATGGAAACCCTGGATACGCAGCCGGAAGCGCAGAAACAGGTTGGTTTTGCAGACCGCATCCTGATCTCCAAAAAAGATCTGGTAACAGACGAAGAATACAGCGCCCTGCGCCATCGTCTGCTTCACATGAATCCGCGTGCAGAAATCATGCCGGTTCATTTTGGTGAAATTGACATCAACAAGGTGCTGGATGTCAGCGGTTTCAACTTGAATACCATTCTGGATATTGACCCCGCCTTCCTGAGTGAAGAGCACCCGGACGCGGCTCATGACCACGATCATGATCACGGCCATGGACACGATCACGGTCATGATCATCATCACGATCATGGGCACGATCACCACGATCATCATCATGCTCATCACGATGACGAAATTGGTGCGTTTGTTTTCAAATCGGACAAGCCCTTTATCCCTGAACGCCTGGAAGAATTCCTTAGCGGTGTGGTTCAGGTGTTTGGTCCGGATCTGTACCGCTATAAAGGCATTCTGTACATGAAAGGCATGCGCCAGCGCATGATCTTCCAGGGTGTTCACATGCTGATGGGCGCCGAACCAGGCAAACCCTGGGGTGCCAAGGAAAAACCGTCAAACACCATGGTGTTTATCGGTCGCAAGCTGCCCAAGGATGTGATCCTTAACGGGCTCAATCAGTGCCTCGTACAAAAGTAAGAGGTATTGAAAGCATCGTATTGCAGAAGCGTGGCTTCGCAGTTCCCAACGCTACTGTGCTTTATTCAACAATATTGAAATGAGATATGGAGTGTTTTATGGCTAAGGCAGCTAAAAAAACAGACGCGACAACGCAAGCCCCTCTTCTGACTGAAGAGCAACTGCTCGCCATGCCCGAATCGGACTATATGAACGCTGACCAGCTGGCGTTTTTCCGTGACCGATTGAAAAATCTGGAAGACGAGATCATCAACAATGCTGGCGTGACCACCGAAAACCTGCGGGAAACCCAGTTTGTACCCGATCCGGCCGACCGTGCCACCATTGAAGAAGAACACGCCCTGGAATTGCGTACCCGCGACCGCGAACGCAAACTGCTCAAAAAAGTGCAGCAATCACTGGCGCTAATCGATTCCGGCGAGTACGGCTGGTGTGAAGAAACCGGCGAACCTATCGGTCTGCGCCGCCTGCTGGCCCGTCCTACGGCTACCCTCTCCCTGGAAGCCCAGGAACGGCGGGAAAAACGCCAGAAAATGTACGGTGATTAATTAATTGATTCCGGTTCCTTGAAATCTTCCCGGGCCGTCCCTATCTACCTAGGGAAACAACAGGAAGGCTCTATGGAACAATTTCACGCTACTACCATCGTCTGCGTCCGGCGCGGCAATCAGGTCGCGCTCGGCGGCGATGGTCAGGTCACTCTGGGCAATATTGTCATCAAAGGCACTGCCCGCAAAATCCGCCGCTTGTACCACGACAAAATTCTCGCCGGCTTTGCTGGCGCGACGGCAGACGCATTCACCCTTCAGGAACGCTTCGAGGCCAAACTGGAAAAGCACCAGGGCAACCTGATGCGCGCGGCGGTCGAACTGACCCGCGACTGGCGCACCGACCGTGTCCTGCGCCGGCTTGAGGCCATGCTTATCGTGGCCGACAGCGAACACACGCTCATTCTGACCGGCAACGGCGATGTACTGGAACCCGAAAACGGCATCGCTGCCATCGGCTCCGGCGGCGCCTATGCCCAGTCTGCCGCCCTGGCTCTGCTGCAAAATACCGAACTGCCCCCCGAGACCATCGTCAAAAAGTCCCTGGAAATCGCGGGCGATCTGTGTATTTACACAAACAGCAACCACATTGTTGAAACACTCTAACCGGAAAGATCAGTATGTCAGCGAGTGTCATGACCCCCAAAGAAATTGTCTCTGAACTGGACAAAAATATTGTCGGACAGAACAAGGCAAAAAAATCCGTCGCCGTTGCCCTGCGCAACCGCTGGCGTCGCCAGCAGGTGCCAGAGCCCCTGCGCAATGAAATTCATCCCAAAAACATCCTCATGATCGGCCCAACCGGCGTGGGTAAAACCGAAATCGCCCGCCGTCTGGCCAAACTGGCCAACGCGCCCTTCATCAAGATCGAAGCCACCAAATTCACCGAGGTCGGTTATGTCGGTCGCGATGTGGATACCATCATTCGTGATCTGGTAGAAATCTCCATCAAGCAGACCCGCGAGCGTGAAACACGCCGTGTTCGCACTCAGGCCGAAGATGCTGCCGAAGACCGCATTCTGGACGTACTGGTAGCCCCTCCGCGCGACAGCAATGGCGAACCACTGCGTCAGGAAAACACGGCGCGTCAGACCTTCCGCAAGAAACTGCGTGAAGGCCAGCTGGACGATACTGAAATTGAAATTGATGTCACCCAGCCCATGCCGCATATGGAAATCATGGCGCCGCCTGGAATGGAAGACATGACCGAACAGCTCAAAGGCATGTTTGCCGGTCTGAATCGTGACAAGAAAAAAGCCACGAAAATGACCATCAAAAATGCGTTCAAACTGTTGGTAGACGAAGAAGCGGCCAAACGGGTCAACGAAGAGGAAATCCGCACCGCCGCCGTCAAGAATGCAGAACAGCACGGTATTGTTTTCCTGGACGAAATCGACAAGATCGCAACACGTCAGGAACACGGTGGTGGCGACGTCTCCCGCCAGGGTGTACAGCGCGACCTGCTGCCACTGGTGGAAGGAACAACGGTCAACACCAAGTACGGCATGGTTCGCACCGACCACATTCTGTTCATTGCGTCCGGCGCATTCCATCTGTCCCGGCCATCAGATCTGATTCCGGAACTGCAGGGTCGTTTCCCGATTCGCGTTGAACTGGACTCACTGACAACAGAAGACTTCGTGCGCATCCTGTCCGACACCGATGCCTCGCTCACCAAGCAATACACAGCGCTCATGGCAACAGAAGACGTCTCGCTGGAGTTTACCGACGAAGGGATTCATCGACTTGCCGAACTGGCATTCGACGTCAACGAACGCACGGAAAACATCGGTGCCCGTCGTCTATATACCGTCATGGAAAAACTGCTTGAGGACCTGTCGTTTGACGCGACAACCAGCAGTGGCAAGGTCGTGCAGATTGATGCAGCTTATGTGAACAGCAAGCTTGAAGAAGCGGCTGCAAGCCAGGATCTGGCGCGATACGTGCTGTAAGTAGCGACACCCGGCAATCGTCTGTCTTTCAGCGTGCAGTTGTACGCAGACGAAGGCGAGCGCAATAAGAGGTGCGGAACAGACTTGTTTCGCACCTCTTTTCGTTTTCAATGACAAACTATCATCGCAATATATTCGATTTACTTTAGGCGCTCGAGTTGCTCAATACGCTTGATCTGTGCTGAATCTGAATCTGAGCGATTTCGGTCGAAATATACCTTTACTGAACTGAACAAGGCAGCAGGATAGAGCTTAAACCTTAGTCAAATACACAGACCGGACACAATACTGGATGACTGAATACATTTTCAGTTGTGATAAAAACTGCGCCGCACTCACGCCATTATTTCTTCTGATTCTTAGACCGATAAGTGTTTTCAGGATCGATCACATATTTTTTTACCTGCGCATCCAGTTCATCGCTATGGTAAAGGTCGAGGCATTTGAGAAAATCAAACTTGATTCCCTTCGCCTCAGCTTCCGCCAACGGATTACTGTAATCACGATCCAGATATTTTTTTATCAGGTCTGCGCGTGGCGCCGTGCTCTGATCCATATCGAAATACGTCCAGTCACGCAACGCACTATAGCTGCTACCGATGTCGTTGCCCGCCTTGTCATTCTGATAGGCATCGGCCAGACAACTGGCTAACACCATATCCTTGTAGTTCTGCGCATAGGTACGAGCGCCCGCTTCAGGACCACCTTGCGTTGCCTGCGCGCCCCACGCACTGGCACTGCAAAACGCAAGCGCCGCAAATACATCTAGAAAACGAAACCTCACGGCAGACTCCAGAAATTGGCTCTCGGCGTGCGGTAATTGGCATCCGGCTCGTTGAAATAGCAATGGTCATAACACCCGCTGCCGTTCCAGATCGTGGCGTGTCCCGCCGCATCGTTCCACCCTTCTACCTCAAACAGGATAATCCCCTTCTTGTCCGCCAGCGCACCGCCACCGGCAGGCGGATAACTGACCACTTCCGGCGCACCCCACTGTGTGCGCAAATAGGCAATCAGATCCCGCACGCGATAGAAATACTGCCTGTTGTCACCACCAGTAACAGTTTGACCTGCAATCCGCGGGACAGGAAATCCTGACTGATTGAGGATATAACTCATGCGGACAGCGCAGGTATTGTCCCAGCGCTCTTTTGGATTTGGATTTTTGACATTCAAAGCCACGTTACCACCAATGGTGTCGGCGACTTTCTTGGCAGAATCAGTCGCGTCATAAATACGCATTGATGCCGCCCAGGCAGTATTAAACGATGGTCTTGCCATTCTGATTTCCTTAGGTGCGCGAAAGGATTCTGTCCCATCCGCGTGAAGCGAGAGAGCAATTCGGTACAGCAGCTAATTGAATTCTCAAAGATTTTAGCCAACAAAATTTTCCTGACGCAGCTTTATGGTTATCAAACGTTACAGGAATGCGTTGTTGATGTGGGGAATGGGTATTTAATTTTTACTCCCTTCCATACACCCATTAAATTAATGCATAACAATTACGCGACTATTACAAGGAACGCGCAGGAACGAAACGAGAATTTCAGGATCAGTCACAATTGATTTGTAGCTACAATTGTAGCTACAAACTAACACTGCTTGATTACAGGAGAAGCGAAATGAAAGGGAGCAAAGGAATGAAAGCTGATGCCGTTGTTCGAGCGCGAATACCCACTGACATAAAAGATAAAGCCATAGCAACGCTTGAACGCATGGGTTTAAGCGCGTCTGATTTGATCCGCCTGACCTTCCTGCGTGTTGCAGAAGAAGGCCGCCTGCCATTTGATGTAAAAGTGCCAAATCGCACAACGCGAAAAGCAATAGAAGAACTGGAAGCAGGTAAGGGTAAACGTTTCGAAAATGCTGAAGACCTATTTAAAGATTTGGGAATCTGATGTGCCGTCTACTGTTCGCTCAGGCCAATTCAAACGAGATGTAAAGCGCGGGAAAAAAACGAGCAAAAAGTGATGAGCCGTTACCACGCATCACTTTCAGTCGACTTGTTAAAAGTGTTGTTCACCACTCTATGAATTAAACCAACCAGTCAATGAAATAAATTCATGTTAATTGTGATTAACGTAGTTAAACTGCGCCCCTAGCATCACAAATGTCATAGCTACTGAAATGAGAACAAAAAATTTGAGTAGCGTCGGATCAATGGATGCGAGTTTTATTTTAGGAATCAGGGCAGCAGATCACAATGAGTAAAAAGTTTACATTTGCCATCAACAGCACTTGTTTCAATGAGGACTATTGTCCTTCGGGCAATACACGAATCACCACCAATTTCGCCAATCTCGCCAGGGGAGAAAATCGTCAGGAGAACCTGCGCAACACCCTTAAGATGATTGATAACCGTTTCAATGCTCTGGCGCATTGGGACAATCCCAAAGGCGATCGCTATAGCGTCAATCTTGAAATTGTTTCGGTTGAAATGCGCTTTGAAGAGCAGATCGGTGACAGCGCTCTTCCTGTGATTGAAATATTGAAGACCAGCGTTCTTGATCGCAAAACCAACGAACGTATTGAAGGTATTGTAGGAAACAACTTTTCCTCTTACGTGCGCGATTACGATTTCAGCGTCGTGCTGCCGGAACATACCAAGAGTCAGCCTGGATTCAATACGCCAGACAATTTTGGGGACCTGCATGGCAAGTTGTTTAAATGTTTCGTCAATTCGAATACATACAAAGAGAACTTCAGCAAGCCTCCCGTTATCTGCCTGAGCGTTTCCAGCAGCAAGACCTATTATCGAACCGAGAATCAGCATCCCGTGCTGGGCATTGAGTACCACCAAGATGAATATTCATTAACTGACGAGTACTTCAAAAAAATGGGAATGAAGGTCCGCTACTTCATGCCTGCAAATAGCGCTGCACCGCTGGCTTTTTATTTTTCCGGCGATTTGCTGCGCGATTACACCAATCTTG
>JBEBTQ010000104.1:0-9577 GCA_040393685.1 Advenella kashmirensis
CGCTGAGTTTGTATCGAAGAACTCAGGCGAAATCATGGATATGAAACCCGAGCAACTGCGCGAATTTCAGATGGAAGAAATCAAACGCTTTGAGAAAGCGGCAACACAAACGAATTTTACGAAGTTGTAGGGAGGAATTTGGGCAGTACTGCACCGGATCGTCATGTACTGCTCAATATGTTTTAGCGCCCTGGCTAATCTAAGTGCGGTTCCTGATTTAAGCTCTGTGCCCAATTTAAGCGCAGTTCATCTGTTAATCAAAGTACCGCACTGAGCCGAAATGGGCTTGATGTATTGTGCCTTTGGTAGTGTGCATTTGGTAGTCCGCCTTCGCAGAAGAGCTTACGATCCACACCGTAAGCTCTCCCTCTTAATGGATGATTTTCCCAAGAAAATCCTGAGCCCGCTGCGAACGCGGCTCATTGAAGAAGGCAGTCTTATCGCAATCTTCAACAATCACGCCCCCATCCATAAAGATGACCCTATCGGCTACCTTTTTGGCGAATCCCATTTCGTGCGTTACCACCATCATCGTCATTCCGTCACGCGCCAGGCCCACCATCACGTCCAGCACTTCATTGATCATCTCAGGATCAAGCGCCGATGTGGGTTCATCGAAGAGCATCGCTATCGGGTCCATTGCCAGGGCTCGTGCTATCGCAACACGCTGCTGTTGTCCGCCAGAGAGCTGAGCGGGCAGTTTTGATGCGTGGCTTGCCAAACCCACGCGCTCAAGATAGGAAATCGCCTGTTTGGAGGCCGATTCCCTATCTCTTTTGAGCACTTTCATCTGACCCAGCAGCATGTTTTCCAGAACACTCAGGTGAGGAAACAGCTCAAACCCTTGGAATACCATACCGATACGTGCACGCAGGCTTGGCAGGTCTGTGTCTGCGGCGGTTACCGAGACGCCGTCAATCACAATGCTCCCCTGGTTGATAGGTTCCAGTCCGTTAACTGTCTTGATCAGCGTCGACTTGCCTGACCCGGAAGGACCGCATACAACAACCACTTCGCCCTTGCTGACTGTTGTACTGCACTGATTCAGGACCTGAAAGTGACCATACCATTTGGAAATATTATTTATTTCAATCATGATTTTTTATCCATTCTGAAGTTTACGCATGTGTCTGACGCACGTTGAAAGAGTGAAGCAGATGCAGAAATAAACCACTGCTACGAAAAGGTACATTTCCAGAAGCCTGCCATCGCGTTGTGCGATTGCTGCGGCGGCACCTACAAAATCGGTGATTGACACCACATAGACCAGTGACACTTCCTGCAGAAGAATAATGGATTGCGTCAATAGCAAGGGCAGCATGGTTCTGATAGCCTGGGGCAAAATGACATACGTCATTGCCATGCGATGGTTCATCCCCAGCGCCTGAGCCGCCTGCACCTGGCCGCGCGGAACCCCAAGGATGCCCGCACGAATGATTTCACAATAATAGGCCGACTCGAACATCGCAAATGTGACCAGCGCAGACGTGAACGCCCCCACTTCAATGGGCGAGTCCGATCGCATAATCCAGCCGCCAATATAGGGCACCAGAAAAAAGAACCAGAAGATGACAAGCACCAGCGGAATAGACCTGATGACATTGACATAAACGCCAGCCACAATGCGAAGCACCGCAATATTTGACAGTCGCATGAGCGCCAGGAGCGTTCCGAATACGATGCCTCCAGTCATTGCCAGTATTGTCAGTTTGATGGTAAAGACCATGCCCACACCAAACAGAAAGGGCAAGGCATCAATAATGACGCGGAAGTCGAAAGAATCAAGCATGAGGGGCCACCTGTCGGTTACGTTGCAACAGACTGCCAAGCGTTCGTCCAGGAGTCACAGAGATCTCGATCAGACGCATGATGCCCACTGCAGACAGATTCACGACCAGGTAGATCAGCGTTGCTGCGGTAAAGGCCTCAAATACCTGAAAGGAAAACTCCTGCATTGACCGGGCGCTGGCAGTGAGTTCCACCAGACCGATAGTCAATCCCACAGAGGTGTTCTTGATATTATTCAGAAACTCATTGGTCAGCGGCAGAATCATCCTTCGTCCGGCTACCGTCAACAATACATAGCGGTAAATCTGCGGCGTTCGCAGCCCAAGCGCTTTGGCGGCGGCACGCTGGCCGCGAGGCAGCGCATCGATACCCGCTGACACCTGAACAGCAACGCGAGCGGACGTAAAGAATCCCAGACAGACGACGGCGGCCACAAAAGGTCCGTTGGACAACATTTTGATCCAGGTTCCTACGGGTCCGGGCAATAACTCGGGCACCACAAAATACCAGACGAACATCTGGACCAGTAGCGGAATATTACGGAAAATCTCGATGTAGGCGAACGCCAGTCGTCGGGCGGTCACAGACTCAGTAGTCTTCATCACACCCACAAAAACGCCCAGGATCATTGCTATCGCCCAGGCCAAAAGTGCAGTGGTCAGCGTCCATCCCAGTCCGGACAACAGGCTGTCCATATAGGTGCCGGTTCCGTCGGGCGCCGTGTCGCTAAAAATCAACCAATTCCAGTGGTAGTTCATTTGTCACCTCTCTCATTATCCACACGGTCTGTGCCGTGATTTCATCTTGCTGGTTGGGCTGGCGTCTATCCGACAGAACCTGGCGGCGGTAGCACTTCGCGAGACGCCTCACACTGGCGCGAATTCACGCCGTCACCTCTTTCCCACCTGGCCGTAAGGGAACATAAGCCACAACATCAATTTCGACCATCACACCATTAAGTGCGCTGCCTACAGTGGTACGTGCCGGTCGAAAGGTCGGAAAGTGAGTGGCGTAAACCCGATCGAATTTTGCAGCATCGGCAAGGTCGCTCAGAAAAACGCCTACCTTGATGACATCCTTCAACGCCCCGCCGGCAGCCTCAAGGGTCAGCCGCACATTTTCGAGCGTGACGGAGGTTTGTTCTTCAATTGTTGAACCAACGACCTCGCGCTGGTCATTTCGCGGCGTCTGTCCCGATACAAAGATAAAGTCACCGGCGCGAACGGCGTGAGAATAGTGTCCGCCGCGCGCCTGATCGCGTGACGTTTGTATCATCTTCATCATGTTATTTCCATGTAAAATAGGTTAAATTAATTTTGTATCACGATTTAATCTATTTTGTTTCGATACAAAATAGATTGTTCCGATAATAGACGGGTACATTTGTGCCTGTCAAGCCTTGTGCGAAAGGCTATGTTTTGAATAAAGGCAATATATGCAGAGTTCAACCGACTGGGTCCCCGACCTGTCAGAAACAACAGGCCCGATGTATAAGCGCATCGCCCAGGCTCTCATCCAGGACATTCGCAGCGGAAAACTTAAACCAGGCGATCAACTGCCGCCCAATCGGCAGCTCTCCTCTCAGCTCGGCGTCACCGTAGGAACGGTATCGCGCGCCTTCGGTGAAGTCGTCAGAGCGAAGTTGCTGGAAACCGGTGCCCGGCGGGGGACCCGAGTCAAGGATCCTGCCGCCGCTGACCACATTGATATAGCAGCAAGCGCGGCAATGCCCCGGAAACGGGTAACGGATCTGCGCGGCCATCAGGCAGCGCTGAAAAGCTGGGGCGAAGACATCGGCCAGGCCTTGTCGCAGCTGCACCAATCCCCTTCCTTCGGTAAACTGCTGCGCTACGATAATCCGGCTGGCCGCGCCGTCCACCGCCAGGCCGGCGCACAATGGCTCAGTCGCAATACTGATTCTCCGGTAGATCCCGCGCGGGTCATCGTGACAGATGGCGCACAGCACGCGCTGCTTTGCGGGTTAATGGCGTGCAGCAAAGCGGGCGACTATATCGCGACGGAACGCCTCACCTATACCGGTCTACGAACTCTGGCTCCTCGTCTGGGGCTCAATTTAGTGCCGATCGACATCGACGAACAAGGCCTGGTGCCCGATTCCCTGCGCGAAGCCATCGCCACACATCCGATTAAGGGACTGGTCTGCGTACCCAATATCCATAACCCGACGACCGCGACCATTCCAGCCAAGCGACGTGAAGAAATTGCCGAAATCGCACAGCAGGCGGGCATTTTTCTGCTGGAAGACGATGTGTACGGCTGCCTGGCGCAAACCCCATTGCCAACCCTGGCCTCCCTGGCGCCGGAGATCACCATCAGAATCACCAGCTTTTCCAAATCCCTGGGGCCGGGCTTGCGTGTTGGTTTTATGGAAACACCGCGCCGGCTCACGGTGGCGGTGACCGAAGCGGTGCGCGCGACAACCTGGATGGCCTCACCCATCTCTGCCGAAGTTGCAACTCGGCTCATTACCTCGGGACGGGCCGACCATGTGCTACAGGAAAACCGCCACGAACTGAGTGAACGGAATAAAACGCTGAAGCAGGCACTTGCGGGATTCGATCTGCATACCAGCAAGCATAGCCCCCATGCCTGGCTCAGGCTTCCCAGCCCATGGACCGCGAATCAATTTTGTCGGCGGATCGAATCGATGGGCTATCAAGTGTCGCCGTCTGAAGCCTTTTCTACGAGCCAGCCCGCGCTGGACAATGCGGTGCGAATCAGCGTCAGCGCAGCAATGAACGCCTCTGAGCTGCACAGCTTTGGCGTACAGATAGCAGACATGCTGACTGAAGAGCCGCAGCTTGCCTCCATTGGGATTTTCCCCTAGCAATGTGCTGTTATATTCCATTGACTTTATTTTTGTATCGATCAATAATTGAATTTCATTACTTTTGTAACGGTACATAATTGAGTCCGTGGGCTGATAGCACTGCGGCATTGGAGGAGATCCATGAAAACGTCAACGTTTGTCGCCGCTCTCGCGATGGTTGTCAGTACCAGCGCTGTCGCTCAGCCCACCGACACATTAAGCAAGATAAAAACCAAAAACGAAATTGCGCTGGGGGTCAAGGAAACCGCTCAGCCATTTTCCTATCTGGATGGTGCCCACCAGTTTGTCGGCTATTCGGTAGATTTGTGCCTCAAGGTCGTGGACGAACTGAAAACCCAGCTTAAGCTGCCTGATCTGAAAGTCAGGATGGTGCAGGTTGCATCGTCTAACCGTATTCCGCTTATCGCCAACGGCACTGTTGATCTGGAGTGCGGCACCACCTCCAATACCGAAGAACGTCAGAAACAGGTCGCGTTTTCTTCTACGATCTTTGTGTCCAGCACACGATTTGTCTCGAAGAAAAGCGCGAATCTGACAGACCTGAAATCGCTTGAGGGCAAAGCTGTCGTGGCCACAGCTGGTTCCTCTAATATCAGACAAATCACCGCGCTGAATGCTCAGCACAAATACGGCATGCGCATCTCTCCGTCACGAGATTTTGCCGAGGGTTTCCTTATGATGAGCACCGATAGAGCCGCCGCATTTTTCCTGGATGACATTACCCTTTCAGGACTTGTGGCAAACTCCAAAACGCCGGATGAATTTGTCATTTCCAAAGAGCCTTTGTCTGTCGAGCCTTATGCCTTGATGATGAGAAAGGATGATCCCGCATTCAAGAAATTTGTGGATGATGTGCTGCAGAAAACATTTGCAAGCGGCGAGATCAAGAGCATCTATGCAAAATGGTTTGAATCGGCGATTCCACCAAAATCAATCAATATGCGTGTACCCATGAGTGCCGCACTGCAACGCGCCATCGCCCAGCCAACAGACAGTACCGACCCAGCTTCATACCAGTAAAGGAGTCCAAAAATGGAATGGACCGCTTTTGCCAGAACGCGCTTTACTGAGCATTCAACGCCGTTGCAGCCGTTGTCGCGGCTATCCGCTCATCTGGGCGGTCCGACAATTTATATGAAGCGGGACGATCTCACCGCACTGGCCGGAGGCGGCAACAAGGCTCGCAAACTTGAATTTCTGGTTGCCGATGCAGTGGCCAAGGGAGCCGATACGCTGATCGCAACGGGCGCAACGCAGTCTAACCACGCCCGACAAACCGCTGCTGCCGCAGCGCAAACAGGGCTGGGTTGCGTTTTACTGTTGGAACGTCGTCTGGATGGCCAGCCCGCTGAATATTATCGGTTAGGCAACGCACTCCTGAATCGCATCCTGGGCGCAACGCTATGCGATGAGCTTCCAGCTGGTGCCGACATTGCTTCAGAAGTGGCCAGACTTGAAGCAGAACTGATACAGCAAGGACGCAAACCTTACGTTATTGCCGGTGGAGGTTCCAGTCCGCTGGGTGCATTGGGATATGTCGGCTGCGCACATGAAATGTGCGCTCAGGCAACCAGCCTGGGGATCAGGATCGACTGCATTGTGCATGCATCGGGAAGTGGTGGGACACAGGCAGGCCTGGTCACTGCATTGAGCCAGGACAATCATCCCCGTGTGCGCGGCTATAGTGTCCGGTTCGACTCGGACCGCATGTCCGGGATAGTGAGCAATATTGCGAATCAGACGGCAAACATGCTCGATATGCCGCCCATCAGTATGGATCGCATAAAGGTGAACG
The DNA here is from genome assembly GCA_040393685.1 of Advenella kashmirensis. Taxonomy (GTDB): domain Bacteria; phylum Pseudomonadota; class Gammaproteobacteria; order Burkholderiales; family Burkholderiaceae_B; genus Advenella; species Advenella kashmirensis_C. The sequence continues at coordinate 6,435 of JBEBTQ010000104.1, forward strand.
ACACGCATATCGGTGACGGCTACGGTGTCGCAACAGAAGAAGCACTTGAGGCAATCAGGCTTCTGGGGCGACTGGAAGGCATTCTTCTTGACCCCGTCTACACAGGGAAGGCCATGGCAGGGTTAATCGCCGATATCAGGAATGGCACCTTCTCCGCCGACCAGAACATTGTCTTCCTGCACACCGGTGGCGCAGCCGTATTGTCGGCATATGGCGCCCTGCTCTAAGCTGTTTTCCATAAATACGGGAAAAATCATGAATCACAAAATCTGTGCTCTCATTGCCTTCACAAGCGTGATATCAGGCTTGCAATACAGCCATGCAGCCGAGGCAACCTGGCCGACCAAGCCAGTCACCATTGTGCTGCCATCCACCGCCGGCGCAGCTTCTGACGTACTGACACGTGTCATTGCAACTGAAATGGCCAAAATCACTGGCCAGTCTTTTATCATCGAGAACAAACCAGGGGCTGCGGGTGCAATCGCATTATCGGACCTGAAGCGTTCTGCTCCCGATGGCTACACACTGAGTTACGGAAATATCAACAACCTGGCCATCAATCCGGCGCTCTTCAGGAAACTCAGCTACAACGCAAATCAGGACTTTATTCCGGTCGGGCCGATGTTCACCGTACCGAATCTGCTGGTCGTTGAAGCGCACTCTCCTTACAAAACGGTGGCGGACCTGATTGCCGCTGCAAAACAATCTCCGGGCAAAATGACATGGGCTGCCTCCAATATTGGAAGCAGCGGCCATATGGGTGGTGAACTCTTCAAAAACATCAGCGGGATTGACACGCAATTCGTCCCATATAGCGGCGACCCACAGTCGCTGACAGACCTGATCGGCGGAAGGCTGGATTACACGTTCACTAATGCTACGGTCGCCTACCCCATGGTCAAAAGCGGGAAACTTCGAGCGCTGGCAATCACCAGCAGCCAACGTGCTGATATGACCACTTCTGTCCCCACTCTGGCGGAAAGCGGCCTGAAGGATTATGAAAACAGCGCCTGGGGCGGACTCATTGCACCCAAAGGCACCCCCAAAGAGATCGTCATGAAGATCAGCCAGGTGCTAAACACCGCGATGCGCTCTCCGGGACTGCAAGCTACACTTAATCAGTCCTTTGCCACGCCAACCCCGGGTACGCAGCAAGAGTACAGTGAGCTTATCGCGAAGGAGCAGCGCAAATGGGCAAACCTCATCGACAGTGCCGGCATTGAAAAACAGTAATGACAGTTGCAATTTGCTTTTTCTTTGCCCTCACCCCTAAGGGTTCGAATACTTATGCATGATTACATTCTTAGCCACGGCATTATCATTGACGGTAGCGGAAAGACGCGATTTGTCGGAGACGTTGCTATCAAAGATGGATGCATCAGTGCAGTCGGCGATCTGGAAGGCGAATCTGCGGCAAAGCGGATCGACTGCAGTGAGCGAGTCATTGCCCCTGGATTCATCGACTGCCATTGCCATTCTGAACTATCCCTTATAGCGAATCCAGGTGCAGAAAGCAAAGTCCGACAAGGCGTGACGACTGAGGTGCTGGGCAATTGCGGCTGGTCGACCTTTCCCCTGACCGGTACTAACTCGGCTGTGTTCCGTGAGCAGGCCGCACCAATCTTCGGCCATCCCGACATCGAGTGGGCATGGGAAGATCTCAACGGCTACTTCGAACGCGTATTCAGTCGCGGCGCCGCAGTTAACGTCGCAACACTCACGGGTCACGGTGCGTTGCGTGCCGCCGTCATGGGACTCGAAGCGCGTGCACCCACGTCGACGGAGTTCGACTCCATGAAGGCACTGCTACATCAAACGATGCAGCAAGGTTCCCTGGGCTTGTCTTCCGGCCTCTGCTATGTACCAGGCGTTTACTCTGATTCAGACGAGTTGGTTGAGCTTGCCGGCATCGTTAACGATTACGGCGGACTCTATGCGACTCACATGCGGGATCAGGTAGATGGACTTCTCGAATCGATCGAAGAGTCGCTGGATGTGGCCAGGCGCGCCCCTATTCCCTTGCTTATTTCACACCACAAGACTTGCGGCGCGCAGAACTTCGGCAAGACACGTGTGTCGCTTGCCATGCTGGACGAAGCCCGACAGCAGGGCCTCTCAACTTACTCCGATATGTACCCTTATCTGGCAGGCAGCACAACACTGGCCATGTTGTTTCCTCCCTGGGTACTCGACGGAGGTCGGGACGCGATGATGCAGCGGCTGGCATCCAGCGAATGTCGCACACGCATCAGACATGACTGGGAACATGGCATTCCTGGCTGGGAAAATCGTATTGCAGCACTCGGCTGGCAGAACATTTCCATTTCCTATCTTAAACATGCCGAACGCCAGGCATATGTTGGCCTCACTGTGCCTGAAGCCGCGCAGCAGGCAGGTCAGGACGTCTGTGATTTTGTTTTTGATCTGATGCTGGCAGAACAAGGCGAAGTCGGCCAGATCATGCAGAATTCATGCGAGGAAGATCTGCGGAATGTTTTCACTCACGCGCACAGCATGATTGGCAGCGACGGCCTGGATGTCGGGGACCATCCTCATCCTCGTCAATATGGAACGTTTCCTAAAGTCCTGGGAGAACTCGTTCGCGAAAAAGGCTGGATGACGCTTGAAGAAAGCATATATAAGATGACGGGTGCGACAGCACGCAATTTCAAGCTCGGCGACATCGGACTGATCAGGCAGGGTTATCAGGCGAACATTACTGTCTTTGACCCAGTTAGCGTAAAGTCCAACGCCACCTATGAGAACCCGAGACAATACGCCAGCGGTATCGAATGGGTTTTTGTGAATGGACGTGCGACCCTGGCTGATGGGGCCGTGACCGGCGATCTTGCAGGCCGCGCGGTTCGCAGGTCTTAGATCTTAAGCGAGTAGCTTGCCTGTTCAGTATGGTTTTCTATCGGATCGCCAGCTTTGCCACCGTCTGTATATCAGATTGCGGCACACCTAAATATGCTTTAGCGCACTGCCCTTATGCGCCGCAATATGATCCGTTTTATCGCTTTTGATTTCGTACTGCGGATCATCTTCGGTGCAGTGCCTGGTGTAACCTTTGTACTGAAAGTTGCGAGTATGCACTTTGATTATTTTGCCAGACACCCAGCCCGCCTCTGAATTCCAGCGCA
>JBEBTQ010000105.1:0-9503 GCA_040393685.1 Advenella kashmirensis
TGATGTAACTCATCAACAACATAGCAAAACAGCACTACGGTCTGTCCGTGTTTGCCTGTGTGGGTGAACGTAACCGTGAAGGGAATGACTTCTACCACGAGATGGAAGAGTCCAACGTTCTGGATAAAGTGGCCATGGTTTTCGGTCAGATGAACGAACCTCCAGGCAACCGTCTGCGTGTGGCTCTGACCGGTCTGACAATGGCGGAAAAATTCCGTGACGAAGGCCGTGATATCCTGTTCTTCGTAGATAACATCTACCGTTATACCCTGGCCGGTACCGAAGTATCTGCGCTGCTGGGTCGTATGCCTTCAGCCGTGGGTTATCAGCCAACACTGGCCGAAGAGATGGGTGTTCTGCAAGAGCGTATTACCTCTACCAAGACCGGTTCCATTACGTCTATCCAGGCCGTTTACGTTCCTGCCGATGACTTGACCGATCCATCACCAGCTACCACCTTCCAGCACCTGGATTCAACCGTTGTGCTGTCTCGTGATATTGCCTCTCTGGGTATTTATCCTGCGGTTGACCCGCTGGATTCCACCAGCCGTCAGCTGGATCCACAAGTTGTTGGTGAAGAGCATTACTCAGTGGCTCGTGCCGTTCAGCAAACGCTGCAACGCTACAAGGAACTGCGTGACATTATCGCGATTCTGGGTATGGACGAGCTGTCTCCTGAAGACAAACAGGCTGTTGCCCGTGCACGTAAAATCCAGCGCTTCCTGTCCCAGCCTTTCCACGTGGCTGAGGTGTTTACCGGTTCTCCTGGTAAATACGTACCGCTGGCTGAAACCATTCGCGGCTTCAAAATGATTGTCGAAGGCGAATGTGATTCTCTGCCAGAACAGGCCTTCTACATGGTCGGTACCATTGATGAAGCCTTTGAAAAAGCGAAAAGCTTAAAATAAGGAATAGCTATGGCTGCTTTACTTAAAGTAGACGTTGTCAGTGCTGAAGCATCCATCTTCTCGGGCGAAGCCAAATTCGTGTCTTTGCCGGGTGAAGCGGGTGAACTGGGCGTGCTGCCCGGACACACGCCGCTGATCTCCAAGGTCCGTCCTGGTACGCTGAAAATCGTACGTGAAGACGGTACCGAAGAGTTGGTGTTTGTCGCCGGTGGTATTCTTGAAGTGCAGCCATTTGGCGTCACCGTTCTCTCCGACACGGCCATTCGTGCGGCAGATCTGGACGAAGCCAAGGCCGAAAAGGCTCGCCAGCAAGCGCTGGAGGCACTCGAGAACGCACACGACAAGCAGGATATTGCTGCTGTCGAAGCCGAGCTCGCGATGCTGGCAGCGCAGGTTGCCGCCGCACGTCGGCTGGCAAACATGAAAAATCGTCACTGATTTTTCATCCTCGCCGCAGCACCGGCAGTAAAAACAAAAGACGCCTTCGTGGCGTCTTTTGTTTTATGGCTCCTGCCAGCGGACAGCCGGCAGGGGCGCTATTGCAGATGAACTATTTTGATTGAGATTTCTCTGCCGCTGCGCGTAACTGGTCCAGCGTTGCCGACGGTGTGATGGCTTGCGGATCGATCAGGCAATGCAAGATTGCTGGCTTGCCACTGGCCACAGCGCGCTCAAAAGCAGGGCCGAACTCTTCATTCTTCTCGACACGTTCACCAAAGCCGCCAAACGCTTCTGCATACGCAGCAAAATCCGGGTTCTGCAGATTCGTTGCACTGACGCGTCCTGGATAGTGTTTTTCCTGGTGCATGCGGATCGTGCCGTACATGCCATTATCAAAAATCAGCACAATGATATTCAGGCCGTATTGAACTGCAGTTGCAAATTCCTGCCCGTGCATCAGGAAGCAACCATCGCCCGCAAAACAAACAACCTGGCGATCAGGCATAACGCGTTTGGCTCCGACCGCAGCAGGCGCACCGTAGCCCATGGAGCCCGAAGTGGGCGCCAATTGCGTATTGAAATGCTCAAAGCGATGGAAACGGTGTAGCCAGGTCGCGTAATTGCCGGCACCGTTGGCCATGATGGCATCTTTTTCCAGATGGTCTTCCAGATAGGCCATCACATGCCCCATCTGCAGCGCACCGGGAGATTTAACAGACTCTGGGTTGCTCCATGCCAGGTACGTCTGATGGGCGGCATCAACGTAAGATTGACGGTCGTCGGCAGCTTCAGCCTTAAGCGCAGAGGCCGCACTGACAAATTGCACAGGGGTGGCGTTGATGGCCAGTGCTGCCTGATAGACCCGATTCAATTCCTGACTGTCAGGATGCACATGAATCAGTGTCTGTTTGGGAACGGGAATGTCCAGAAGATTATAGCTTTGTGAAGCGATTTCAGACATTCTGCCGCCTACGAGCAGAATCACGTCTGCCTCTTCAGCCATTTTCAGAAGTTTCGGATTAATGCCAAGTCCGATATCACCCACGAAGTTCGGATGGGAAGCGGGGAACAGATGCTGACGGCGAAATTGGACGGCCACAGGCAGTTTCTGTTTTTCGGCAAATGCCACAAAGCCGTTGACAGCTTCTTCTGTCCAGCGGGATCCGCCAAGAATCGCAAGCGGCCGCTTTGCCCCTGCCAGCAGTTTTGCCATCTCCTCCAGCTGTGCGGGGACGGGTGCAGATTCTACCGGTTCCACGCGAGGTGCATCGGCTACGTCAGCCATCTGAACCAGCATGTCTTCGGGCAAGGCGATCACTACCGGGCCTGGGCGACCTGACATGGCCACGTGAAAGGCGCGTGCAACGAGTTCGGGGATACGGGACGCATCGTCTATCTCTGTCGTCCATTTCGTTTGTGTTGCGAACACTGCGCGGTAGTCCACTTCCTGGAAAGCTTCGCGCTCGCGCATCCCGGTTTCAATCTGTCCGACGAAAACAATCAGCGGTGTCGAGTCCTGTTTGGCAATATGGATGCCCGCAAGCGCATTTGAAATACCAGGGCCGCGAGTCACCATGCAGATACCGGGCCGACCGGTCAGTTTGCCATGGGCTTCTGCCATCATGGCTGCACCGCCTTCCTGACGGCAGACCGTGACATTGATACTTGCATCATGCAAAGCATCGAGTACTGCTAGGTAACTTTCCCCAGGCACACAGAAGACGTGGTCTACGCCTTGCCTGACAAGTTGATCAACGATAATTTCTCCACCTGGACGACTCTGACTGTTGTTTTGCATGTGTGATCTATAATATTTCAGTTGTGAAAGGAAGGCTGTCCGCGTTTTCCAGACATCGCGCCGGGGCGTGATATCACAGACATCATAATCAATCTAAAGTATAGGCGATAAGAATATGAAATTGACTCCAAAAGCATTTTTTCCTAGTGCTTTTTCTCTCGTGGCAGGATTGAGTCTCATGGCGGCAACATCGGCATCATTCGCTCAGGAAGCTGCTTATCCGAGCAAGCCGGTGACCATTCTGGTCGGTTTTTCCGCAGGAGGAACGACCGACGTTCTGGCACGCATTGTTGCCAAAGGTCTGGGCGATGAGCTGGGACAAAGCTTTGTTGTAGAAAACAAACCAGGAGCAGGCAGCAATATTGCCACCGACCAGTTGCTCCGTCAGAAAGCAGATGGCTATACGCTGATGATGATGGCGGTTACCACGACCATCAACCAGACGCTGTATAAAAATGCCCGCTTCAATATCGAAAAGGATATCGAACCCATTGTTCTGGTTGCCAAAGTGCCCAACATTCTCGTTGCCAGCAAAAATACGCCATATAACAACGTGAAGGAATTTGTCGATTACGCGAAAGCCAATCCAGGCAAAGTGAATTACGGCTCATCAGGCGCAGGTACGTCTATCCATCTGGCAGGCGAACTGTTCAAGCAGCAGGCAGGTATCGATATGGTGCACATTCCATTTGGTGGCAGTGGCCCATCCATGACCGCGCTGGTGGGTGGACAGACTGATGTCGTTTTTGAAAACATGCCCGCTGCCGTTCCTCAAATCAAGGCTGGCAAGATCAAGGCATTTGCGGTTACCACAGACAAACGGTCAGAGGCGTTTCCTGATGTTCCTACCCTGCAGGAATCGGGCTACCCCAACTTTAACGTGTCTTCCTGGTTCGGCCTGGTGGCGCCTAAAGGCACGCCCAAACCGGTTGTAGACAAAATCAACGCGACGGTAGAGAAAATTCTGGAGAAACCCGAGGTGATCGAACAGTTGAAAGGACTGGGCGCGACTGCAGAGAAAAATACGCCTGAAGAATTCTCGACTTTCGTATCCGGCGAAACCAAGACCTGGGGCGACGTGATTCGCAAGGGAAATATCTCTATTAACTAAGATTTGAGGTCCCGGGAGGGACTGACTCATCGCAGACAGTGAAAATCAAAATCTTCATAATTTGCGATAGACGAAGTCTTCCCGAATTGCGAGCAACCAGGTCTTAACGATTTGCCCGATTTCGTCGATGCGCATTGCGGGCAGAAAAAGCAAACGGCAACGTGCGATAACACGTTGCCGTTGAGTTTTGAAGGGGTTGGCATGCTGCCCGCACGCCGGTAGTGATTCTGCCTGCAATTCAGTTTGCAGGCAGAGAATTGCCAGTCAATTACCCATGATCGCGCACAAAAATACAGGCGCGTTTACAACCTTATCAATAGCAAACCTGCGTTCATTCTCGCAGGGGCCGGCAATTACCAGCTATAACCGCCTTCAGAGTCGGTGTCGTCAATGGCTTTTTCTGTTTCTTTAATCATGTCGTACATCATTGCGCAAGCTGCAGAAACAGAGGCAGCGATGGCTTTGACCAGATCGGTCACGCTCATGGCCTGTTCTTCATTGATGGCATGACGGATCAGATCGCGTTCCATGGAATCGCTAAAGGCAAGTTCAGGGGCGTCGCTCATGGCGAGGGCGTTTTTCATAGAAATGTTCATGGTAGTGGGCTCTTTAAATGACTGCGTTGAGTAGGTATAAACCATTATAGGGTTAACCCTAGGATAAAGCAAGGGTAGGTATCACAATTGTCATGCAGTGCAACAAATCCGTTGTTTTTCCACGAAAAACAGGGACTTAACCGTATTTGCCCTAGTGTGATATCTGCGAATTGTCGACGATACCCGCGCGGATTTATTCTGTACGTTCTGTTACATTCGCAAGGATTTACCGTGAAAGAACGATTGGACTGCGCCTTAATCAGCGTTCCGGGCAGTGAAGCCCTTATCAGTTCGCTGCTGAGCCACGAACGCCTTCCTACCAGCCGTCTACACTTCAGCGTCATTGAGCCGGCCTTGCCGGCTGCCGTGGCTCCTGGTGCCCCCTCAGCAAAAGGAAAGCGTGGCAAGCCAGCCAGTCCAGTCCCTTCCGGCAACTTGACCGGCTCTCCAGATTCCTCCAGCTCTCCAGGTTCCACCAGCTGCTCCGGTGCAGGCAGTCCTGGGGGCCGTGGGAATCCTCGCAGTTCCGCCAACTCCAACAAATCTGACATCTCAACCAGTTCTGCCATTCCCGCGAGTTCTGCCAACGATGCGCCAAATGTCTTCCCGTCAGCCACATTCCTGCAGGAGCTCACTTACTCCCTGCGCCATTATGATGTTATCTGTCTGCCGGTCTCTCCCGGGTCATTGGTCTGGACGCGCATCGTCCTTCAGCAAAGCCGGATCGAAGATCACCGTCCCATTTTTGTACTGGGACAATCGTTAAGGCCCATTGGCCTGATCGACCTTCTTGAACTGGGCGTGGTCGATTTTGCCTTGTGGCCTTGCGATCCCGAAGAGATCCGGGTCAGATTGCTACGCGCACTTCATCATTTGCGCGGGCACTATTTCCGTTCTCCAGCCCTGCTCGGCGACAGTATCAAAAGTCAGCCTTACGGGTCTGATCGCTTAGGGTCTGATCGTTTCATGGCGGAACGCTTCGGGCCTGATCGTATCCGGCCTCATGAAGGCAGTCCGGCCCGGCCCGGTGTTTATCCTTCCGGCGCATATCCGTCTGCATTCACCTTGCAGCCGGCAGCAGGAATGCTCAGAGATGCCGCCTTCCATGCTCGCCCTTATGATTCATTCCCTCATCTGTCACGTCCTCATGCGAAAGGAGCTGGGGTTGCGCCGTCATGGCACCCAAGTATTAATCCGGCCGACAGCGCACTGGCATCCGGCTCCTCCCTGCGTCGCATCACCGGAGTGTCACCCGTACCCTTATCCTCATCCGCCATGCCAGAGGTTCCACGCATCTGCTGTCAGGAAATTGCGCGATATGCGGATGGATTCCAGCAACTCAAAGCCATCGTAGTGGCTCAGTTTGAACGAGCCTATCTCACCCAGGCACTGGCGCGCAGTAAAGGAAACATCGCGCTGGCCGCCAGAAACTCGCTCAAACATAGACGCGCGTTCTGGGCGCTCATGCGTAAACATCAGATTTCGGCCGATGCGTTTCGTGAATATGACTATTAAGATTGAGTACTAAGATGAGCAATGCAGGTGACTGCGGCCATTCTCATACCAGGTACGATACAATCTCTCCAGTAAGAAAATCATACACATAGATCTTAAAGAAGGTTCCCCATGGCTTTTCCGGTTCTGCAGAACGATGTATTCCTGCGCGCGTTACAGCGCCAGCCTGTTCCCTATACTCCTGTCTGGCTGATGCGCCAGGCCGGGCGTTATCTGGCTGAATACAACCAGACGCGCGCCAAAGCCGGCTCATTTCTTGGGCTGGCCAAAAATCCGGACTTTGCCACAGAGGTGACCCTTCAGCCACTGGATCGTTTTCCGCTGGATGCCGCCATTCTGTTTTCAGACATTCTCATGCTGCCTGACGCAATGGGTCTGGGCCTGGGTTTTGTGGCGGGCGAGGGCCCTCAGTTTGCGCGTCCGCTCAGAACGCAAGAGGATGTTGCTCAACTGGCAGTGCCCGATATGAATCAGCTGCGCTACGTGTTTGATGCAGTCAGTCAGATCCGCCAGTCTCTCAACGGCAGGGTGCCGTTAATTGGCTTTGCAGGAAGCCCCTGGACGGTCGCCTGCTATATGGTAGAAGGTCGCGGTTCGTCCGATTATCGACTTGTCAAAACCATGATGTATGCGCAGCCTGCGCTTTTGCACCGAATTCTCGAAGTCACCGCAAACGCGACCGCACTATACCTGAACGAACAGATTCGTGCGGGCGCACAGGCGGTCATGATTTTTGACAGCTGGGGTGGTGTTCTACCCGATGGCCTCTTTCAGGCATTTTCCCTGGCCTATATCACCAAAGTCATCAGCCAGCTTGAACGTAACCAGAACGGCGCTATGGTCCCCGTTATTTCGTTTACCAAGGGTGGCGGGCTTTGGCTTGAAGACATTGCCGCCAACGGCTGTGATGCGGTCGGACTGGACTGGACGGTCAATTTGGGGCAGGCTCGCGCGCGGGTTGGTGATCGTGTTGCATTGCAAGGAAATATCGATCCGATGGCACTCTTTGGTACACCCGATTCCATTCGCCAGGAGGTTCGACGCGTTATCGATGACTTTGGCGCGGTGCAAAAAGGCGGCCATGTTTTCAATCTTGGACACGGAATTTCGCAGTTTACGCCGCCCGAAAATGTGGCAATTCTGGTCGATGAAGTGCACAGCTACAGCCGCGCAAAGCACTCATGACACCAAGTTGTGCACAGTTGTCAAGAGGAACTGGTCAATTTTCCAGTTTCTCCAGAACAATGAAGTACCGTTGTAAGTTTTTGATTTTAAATATATAAATTGCACTGTTTTTTCTTATGAAAAAATTTTGATTCTTCATAACGGATTAATAGTTTTTTTGCAATGAAGTTTTCCCCAAAGTTATCCACAGGCTGCTCGGCAAATCTGAAGAAGTAGTGTCCCCGAGTGCCTTTATGTCAGATACCTGTGAAACTACTTTAAGTATCGTCACTAAGTTGTAACTTAAAGGTAATACTCAGGTTTGCTTCAATCATCATCCGTTCTTCTCATTTCAGGAAATAAGTGTGCAAGTCAGCTGGATTCGTGTCGTGTTGGATATCCCTCGGCAAGAGGCATTCGACTATCGATGTGAACATCCCGTTCAGGTAGGGCAGCGAGTGATTGTTCCCTTCGGGGCGCGCCAGCTTGTCGGCGTGGTCGTCGAACTGCTTGCAGCGCCATCACTTGAGCCTGAACACATCAAGAATGTCGACCAGGTCCTGGATGATCTTCCTCCTTTTTCTGCAGACTGGCTGGCGATGGCGCAATTTGCCTCACGCTATTATCAGCGTTCCCTGGGCGAGGTGGTACTGCCCGTTCTGCCGAATGGGCTGCGTAAGCCTGCAGCTTACCTGGGCAAACGGGCTGCAGGTGGGCCGGTAGCCAGAGCAGATCGCAAGAAAAGAGCTGCGCCCCCCTCACCGGTGTCCGAGCCAATAGACCTGAATGCTGAACAGCAGGCTGCGGTGCAGAGCATCAGCCAGGCGAGAGGGTATTCGCCCTTTCTGCTACATGGCGTCACTGGCAGTGGCAAAACAGAGGTTTATCTGCACGCCGCCATGCCCGTACTTGCTCGCGGGCAGCAAATCCTGATGCTGGTGCCCGAGATCAACCTGACTCCGCAACTGGAAACGGCCGTTCGCGCACGTTTCTCAGGAATCGTCGAGCCAGAGCAGATCGCCGTCTTTCACAGTGCACTTGCCGATGGTGAAAGACTGAAAACCTGGGCCGATGCGCAACGCGGAAAATTGCGAGTCTTGCTGGGGACACGCATGGCGATTTTTGCGCCCCTGGAAAATCCTGGTCTCATCATCGTGGACGAAGAACACGACGCCTCGTACAAACAGCAAGAGGGTCTGCGCTACTCGGCTCGTGATCTGGCCGTCTGGCGGGCGCATCAGGCCGGCATACCGTTAGTGCTGGGCTCGGCTACGCCATCACTGGAAACCTGGCAGCATGCTCTGAGCGGACGCTATACGCGCCTGACGCTGGGGCAAAGAGCCAGAACCCGTTTTCTTCCCGCCCTGCGTCTTGTCGATACGCGTAAGGCAAAGCTTGTTCAGGGCTTCGAGCCGGGTGTACTGGACGCCATTCGGACGCGTCTGGAGCGCGGCGAGCAGTCTATGGTGTTCCTTAATCGTCGGGGCTATGCGCCTGTCATGCATTGCGCAGCCTGCGGATGGGTCAGCCAGTGTCCCCGCTGTTCGGTTCACACTGTATTGCATCGCAAACCAGCAGGTGGTTACCAGTTGCATTGTCATCACTGCGGATTCCAGAATCGGGTGCCGTCTATCTGCCCTGATTGCGGTAATCAGGATCTGCAGCCGCTGGGGCGTGGCACCCAGCGTGTTGAAGAGTTTCTGCAGGACACGTTCCCTTCGGCGCGTATTCAGCGGATCGATGCCGACAGCACGCGTCTGAAGGGCAGTGCGTCCCGCCTTTTCGAAGAGGTGCACACAGGTAATGTCGATATCCTGGTCGGTACCCAAATGGTTGCCAAGGGGCATGATTTCCGTCGTCTGGGTCTGGTTGCCGTGCTCAATGCCGATTCCATGCTTTTTTCAGCCGACTTTCGCGCACCCGAGCGCCTGTTTGCACAACTGCATCAAGTGGCCGCGCGGGCAGGGCGG
>JBEBTQ010000106.1:0-9435 GCA_040393685.1 Advenella kashmirensis
GTGCCCATCCCCTTGATCTCTTTCAAAAAGTTGTCAGCGTCAACCTGATTGGCTCTTTCAACATGCTGCGCCTGGCCGCTCAGGCCATGAACGATAACGAACCCGAGTCCACAGGGGAACGCGGCGTTATCATCAATACCGCTTCCGTCGCCGCCTACGAGGGTCAGATCGGGCAGGCCGCCTACTCTGCCTCCAAAGGGGGCGTGGTTGGCATGACATTGCCCATTGCCCGCGATCTGGCTCGCTCAGGTATTCGCTGCAACACCATCGCACCCGGCATTTTCGGCACCCCAATGATTTTTGGCATGCCCCAGGAAGTCCAGGACTCTCTGGCTGCAAACATCCCCTTCCCTTCACGACTGGGAACACCGCAGGATTATGCCCGGCTCGTTCAAAGCATTATCACTAACGAAATGATCAACGGAGAAACCATTCGACTCGACGGTGCCATCCGCCTCGCGCCGAAATAATTTAATTTCCACTGTTGCTCACACACAGGCACGTGACGTTCGCCAAAAGCGTAATATTCACGTGCCTTGTTTTTTTCTGTCGAATCCATGAGCCTTTTACGGTCTGCTGCGGCCATTAGTGGCCTTACCCTGCTTTCTAGAATATCGGGTCTGGCCCGGGATATTCTGGTTGCCCGAACGTTTGGCGCCAGCCCGCTGACCGACGCATTCTGGGTGGCGTTTCGCATCCCGAATCTGTTGCGCCGTCTTTTCGCCGAGGGAGCCTTCTCACAGGCTTTCGTGCCGATATTGGGTGAAGTTCGCAACAAGCACGACAATGATAAAGTCAGAGTCCTGCTTGATCACGTATTTATTGTGCTTCTGTATGCCCTGATGCTGATTACGGTGGCGGGCATTATTGCTGCGCCCTGGGTAGTAACTGCGATGGCTACGGGCATGTCGCATGCCTCAACAGATAGTGCGTTTGAATCAGCGGTCTGGATGACCCGGGTCATGTTCCCCTATATTCTGTGCATGTCCCTGGTTGCTTTCGCTTCGGCAGTGCTCAATACCTGGAGCCGCTTCACGATTCCGGCATTCACCCCCATCCTGCTGAATCTGTCCATGATTGCGGCCTGCGTAATGATGACAGGCATGTTTTCCACTCCGATTTATGCACTCGCAGTTGGCGTGATGCTGGGTGGGGTTGCACAACTGCTGGTGCAATGGCTGGCGCTGGCCCGCCTCGGTCTGGTTCCCCGGCTATCTTTCAATATCAAACGGGCCTGGTCAGATCCGGTAGTTCGTCGAATTATCCGGCAGATGGGCCCGGCGACGCTTGGGGTCTCTGTTGCCCAGATCTCTATTCTGATCAATACCAATATCGCCACCTGGTTACCTGCAGGAAGCGTCACCTGGCTGTCTTTTGCTGACCGCTTGATGGAATTTCCGACCGCCCTGCTGGGAGTCGCACTGGGAACTGTACTGTTGCCCAGTCTGTCTGCCGCACATAGCAAAAAGGACACTGAGGCATACAGTCATTTGCTGGACTGGGGACTCAAACTCGTACTTCTGCTGGGCGCTCCCGCTGCGCTGGGGCTGGCGCTGGCCTCAGATGCGCTGGTGGCGACCCTGTTCAATTATGGCGCTTTCGATGCGAGCGATGTACAGCAGACCCGACTCTCTGTCATGGCCTACGCAGTCGGTCTGATCGGTATTCTGGCAGTCAAAATTCTCGCTCCGGGGTTTTACGCCAGACAAGATATTCGCACACCCGTAAAAATCGCCATCGGCGTGCTGATTTTTACCCAGGTGATGAATCTGATTTTTGTGCCTGTTATTCATCATGCCGGGCTGGCGCTCTCCATCGGACTAGGCGCAACGGCCAACGCCGGGCTGCTGCTGTCAGGCTTGCTGCGCCGTCATATTTATCAGCCCCGTGCCGGCTGGCTCAAATTTTTCCTGCGTCTGATACCTGCAGTACTGGCTCTGGTCCTCTGGATTCTTTTCATACAACAATATATGGACTGGACCACAATCACGCCGGGCACAATCAACAGCTGGCTTCATGATTTACTTGCAGAAGCGCTGCCGGCGCACCTAGCTTTTACGCTGTCTCGTCTGCTCGCACTGCTGGTATTGCTGTTCTCCTGCGCCATCGTTTATTTTACCGCCCTCTTTCTTGCGGGATTCCGGCCCTCGGACTTCACCCGCAGGCGGCAATAGCGTCATATCGGACCGGCTGCTGTTGTCCAAACGGAACAATAGCGGCCATATGGCTGCGTAAACCGGTGTTTTTACAAGGAATTCTTGCATCATGAAAGCAATATGCTATACTACCAGACTTTGCTGAATTAACTTAATTAAAGAACTACCATGGCCAATACTGCACAAGCACGCAAACGTGCACGTCAATCCGTTGCTCGTAACAAACACAACTCCAGCCTGCGTTCACTGCTGCGCACTTCTATCAAGCGCGTACGCCAGGCTGTTGAAGCCGGCGACCAGGCTAAGGCTAATGAAGTGTTTGCGAAAGCAACCAGTGTTATCGATCGCGTAGCTGACAAAAAAATCATCCACAAAAACAAAGCTGCCCGTCATAAAAGCCGTCTGTCTGCTGCTATCCGCGCAATCGGCGCCTGATAAACTGCTGCATAAGAGTCAGCTGAATATAACTTTGCTGAATACGCCTGTTTAACACTTTTAATCAGGCTCAGCACTGCGTTATTTGTGGCAGATTTGTGGCAGGTTAGCAGCCACGTATTCAACGTGGCCTCCTAACCAGCGCCAGCCTCACGGCCCCTACGGTTTGCGTCAATGGTAATCACAAAGCGTGGCTTAAATGCCGCGCTTTGTGTTTTGTCGTTTCCGCTGAAAACGTAACCGGCGCTCTACCCACCAAACGATGATAAAAAGATGATAAAAACGGAATCAGCGTTCGACGGGCTACAGAATCATTGAGTCCGATGTGGCGCACTCAAAGTGACTGTTTCAAAATGAATAATTTGCCAGAATTGAATCTGCCGTATCAGCATATCCGCTGAGACTGGTTCGCTGAGAATGGTTCGCTGAGAATGGTTCGCTGAGAATGGTTCGCTGAGACTGGATTGATCCGACGAGATGAATTGACGAGATAAATCCGATGAGGTGAATTCGACAAGATAAATCTGTTGAGCTAAATCTGTTGAGATTGATCCGACACGGGATCAGATAAGCTTGGGCGTGTGTAAAAAAAGCACCCTGTGAGGATCAGAGGGTGCGTTCGGATGTTTTCAGTTTGTTGTCTTTGGCAAAGTCTGCGACAAATTTCCAGGCGAGAGGCTCAAGGTCGCGCAGACGAAAATCAACGATGATGCATTTGACACCATCGATCATATTGGGCACCACGTAGGGCGAATAGGTAATGTGATTTCCCGGCCCCACAACGCCGCCGGGCCTGAACTGCGACATCACACCCGCAAGCCGTTCCGCCCAGTCGCTTGGGCGAAAGCGCTGGCCCTCGTCGGTCACCCCATGGATAATTAACTGTTGCACTTCAATTATCTTCAGAAAAAAGTCTCTTGCGCAATAAACGGCCTGAGAACAAAGATATACTAAAGACAGAATTGTATATGATAGCGTCTGGTGTCACCTGCGTTTCATGGGGTTATAGGAAAGAAACCACCGATATTCCCCTTGCGCTTTGTGGCCGAAATCCAACTCAAGACAATGACCTGGTGTGCTCCTGCCCGGATGCCCCCGGGACTCGTGTTTTTTGTTTTTCTGAATTTTCTGTTTTCGTTAGCAACCTACCATCCTGCCATGACAACTTTGCAATCGACCGGCCCGATGCGGCACTTCCTTCAGATCAAAGACTTTACTTCTGACGAGCTCCTGTATGTGCTTAACCGCGCGCTCATCATCAAAAGCAAATTCAAACGATACGAGCCGCACATGCCCTTGCACGACCGCACGCTCGCCATGGTCTTTGAGAAAGCCAGTACCCGCACCCGCGTCTCGTTTGAAGCCGGCATGTACCAGATGGGCGGCTCGGTCATTCACCTGACCACCACCGACTCGCAGCTTGGCCGTTCTGAGCCTATTGAAGACACCGCGCGCGTTATCTCCCGCATGGTCGATATCGTCATGATCCGTACCTTCGAGCAGACACGCATTGAGCGCTTTGCCGCGCATTCGCGCGTTCCTGTCATCAACGGGCTGACCAACGAATTTCATCCCTGCCAGATCCTGGCCGATATCCTCACCTATATGGAACATCGCGGTTCCATTCAGGGAAAAACAGTCGCCTGGATTGGCGATGCCAACAATATGGCGTATACCTGGATCCAGGCAGCCGAACTGCTCGGTTTCAAAATGCATGTCTCTGCCCCCAAGGGCTATCGTCTGGAAGACGAGCGCATTGCCGGCGTCTCTGCCGACGTCCTGCAACAGTTTGACGACCCGCAGGCGGCCTGCAAAGGCGCCGATCTGGTCACAACCGATGTCTGGACCAGCATGGGGTACGAAGAAGAGAACGAAAAGCGCAAGCGGGCGTTCAAAAACTGGCAGGTCAACAGCCAGGTTATGCAGGTTGCCCAGCCGGATGCCCTCTTCATGCACTGTTTACCGGCCCATCGGGGCGAAGAGGTCACCGGCGATGTCATCGACGGGCCACAAAGCGTGGTCTGGGACGAAGCCGAAAACCGCCTGCACGCACAGAAGGCGCTGATGGAATTCCTGCTGCTCGGACGATTGGCCGACACGGCCGTGTCCGGCGAACAGCGTTCCTGAAACGCGTTAAAATGCCTACCGAGTTATTTATCACAACCTGCTAATTTACGAGTTCCCAATGAGCGAAGTCAAAAAAGTTGTTCTCGCCTATTCCGGCGGCCTTGATACCTCTGTCATTCTGAAATGGCTGCAAGATACGTATCAGTGTGAAGTTATTACCTTTACTGCCGATATCGGCCAGGGCGAAGAGCTGGAGCCGGCACGACGCAAGGCAGAAAAGTTTGGCATCAAACCCGAGAACATTTTTATTGACGATCTGCGCGAAGAATTCGTGCGCGATTTCGTATTCCCCATGTTCCGCGCCAATGCCGTTTACGAAGGCGAATACCTGCTGGGCACCTCGATTGCACGTCCGCTGATTGCCAAACGTCAGATCGAAATTGCCAACCAGGTTGGTGCAGATGCCGTATCACACGGTGCGACCGGCAAAGGCAACGATCAGGTCCGCTTTGAGCTGGGATACTATGCCCTGAACCCGTCCATCAAGGTCATTGCCCCATGGCGTGAATGGGATCTGCTCTCCCGCGAGAAACTGCTGGCCTACGCAGAAAAAGCCGGTATTGAAATCGACATGAAGCACAAAAATGGTGGTGCGCCCTACTCTATGGACGCCAACCTGCTGCATATAAGCTTCGAAGGTCGCCATCTGGAAGACCCCAAAGCCGAAGCCGAAGAAAGTATGTGGCGCTGGACCGTTTCTCCTGAAGAAGCGCCAGACACCCCTGAGTACGTTGATCTGGAATATGAGCGTGGCGACATCGTCAGCATCAATGGTGAAAAACTCACACCTGCACAAGTTCTGACCAAACTGAACGAACTGGGTGGCAAACATGGCATCGGCCGTCTTGATCTGGTTGAGAATCGCTATGTGGGCATGAAGTCCCGCGGCTGCTACGAAACACCCGGCGGAACCATCATGCTGCGCGGCCATCGCGCCATCGAATCCATTACCCTGGATCGTGAAGTTGCCCATCTGAAAGATGATCTGATGCCCCGCTACGCATCGCTGGTGTATAACGGCTATTGGTGGTCTCCAGAGCGCAAGGCACTGCAGGTCCTGATCGACCACTCTCAGGAGTTCGTCAACGGCTGGGTACGCCTCAAACTGTATAAAGGCAATGTGTACACTGTCGCACGTGATTCAAAAAATACACTGTTCGACAAGAATATTGCCACCTTTGACGATGACGGCGGTGCCTACAACCAGGCCGATGCCGGCGGCTTCATCAAACTGAATGCCTTGCGTATGCGCATCGAGCATACTGCAGGACGCAAGTAAGCATCGGTTGCGCCAACTTCCTGATTTCCGGGTTTTCGATAACGCGGCCTGACAGGAAGTTCGACACATCACGATATCAAACGTTCTGCCAAACAGGACGAACAACCGCCGGTACTGCCGGCGGTTTTGTATTGGGGAATCGGTTAGCGGTCAGGCTGATCGTTAGGCCACACAATATGCCCGATCAATATAGCTGGTGCAGCTGGTGCGTCGCTTACAGTTCCACCTGAATACCCATCTCAATCACGCGATTGGGCGGGATTTTATAAAAACGCGTACTGCGGGCCGCATTACGGGACATGAAGGCAAACAGACGGCGCAGGTAACGTCCTGGCAGTGGCACGCGACTGGACACCATGATGGTCTGACGCGACATGAAATACGAAACCACCATGGGTGACAGATCAATCTGCGGATGCGCTGTCTGCACCTGTTGAAGCACCTCCGGCACATTGGGCTCCTGCTTGAAACCATAAGTTGCAGTGACCTGCCATGCGTTTGTATTGACCTCTTCAATCACAAAACGCTCGTCTGCACCTATAAACGGAACATCCGCACTTTTTACCGAAAGAAAAACCAGCTGCTCATGCAGCACTTTATTGTGCTTCAGATTATGCAGCAGCGCAGAGGGTACGCGCTGAGGATTCGAATGCATAAAGACCGCGGTGCCAGGCACCCTGGGAATGGTGTCGCTCAGCAGAATATTCAGAAACGGTGCCAGTTGCTGAGCCTCGTCCAGATCGATTCTTTCCAGACGCTCCCTGCCCTTGCGCCAGGTCATCATCAGCGTAAACAGGGCCACGGCAATTAACAGAGGCAGCCAGCCTCCTTCCTCTATCTTGATCGCATTGGCGGCGAACAGAAGAATGTCGATCACTAGAAACACGCAGAGCATCACATACACGATTTTGCGGCGCAAGCCGCTGTACATGCCCGGCATGACACTGAAAGCCAGAATTGACGTACATAGCATGGTTCCCGTCACCGCAAAACCATAAGCATGGGCAAGTTTCTCTGAGCTCTGAAAAGTCAGCACAAGCACAATCACAGCGATAAACAGCAGCGCATTCACACGTGGCAGATAAATCTGCCCCTGCTCTTCACTTGAGGTATGCTGAATCACCATGCGCGGCCACAAGCCAATCTGCACCGCCTGGCGCGTTACCGAGAAGGCACCCGAGATGACAGCCTGTGACGCAATCACGGTGGCCAGCGTCGCCAGGATGACCATGGGAAGCTGCCCCCAGACAGGCACTGACATGAAAAATGGATTCCTGATAGCGGCGGGGTTATTGATCACAACCGCCCCCTGACCGAAATAACATAGCAAAAGCGCTGGAAGTACCAGCCAGAACCAGGCGCGGCTGATCGCAGGACGTCCGAAATGCCCCATATCTGCGTAAAGCGCTTCTGCCCCGGTCAGGGCCAGGACAACATAGCCCAGCAACAGAAAACTGTGCAAAGGATCGCGCAGGATGAGGCGGAAAGCGTATACCGGTTCAAGCGCACGCAGTACGACTGGATTGTCGATGATATTCCAGATACCCAGAAGCGCCAGGGACAGAAACCAGAGCAGCATCACGGGCCCGAACAGTTTTCCCACCATTCCGGTACCTCGCGACTGGATCACAAACAGCGCGATCAGGATCACCACCGCCAGGGGCAAAATCCAATTATCGAACTGATCCGATACAACACTGATGCCTTCGAGCGCTGACAAGACTGAAATGGCCGGCGTAATGACACTGTCCCCGTAAAAAAGGCAGGCACCAAAAATACCCAATACCAGCAGCAGGGATCGGTATTTGGGCCGGATGTTTCGAATGGCCAGCTCCATGAGCGCCAGTACCCCGCCCTCGCCTTTATTATCGGCACGCAGCACCAGAATCACATATTTGACTGACACCACAATCATGACCAGCCAGAACAGGATGGACAGAATGCCAAGAATGGCTTCTTCGCCTGTTCCCGCCTTTGCTCCATTCAAACTTGCCTGAATGGTATACAGCGGGCTTGTCCCGATATCACCATAGACAACGCCAAGTGCACCGAGCAGCACGCCGGCGCCCGGTGATTTACGTGAATCGGGTTGCACTATTTTTCCCCTTTTGAACGGGTCAGTCGGGTTCCGATACGCGGACCCGGAAAAATCACCGTGATTTGCGTGCCCTGAATCTGGGGTCGGCTAAGAAGACTCCACCATGCGCCGTGGGCACGCGTAATTTCCCGCACAATGGTCAGGCCCAGTCCGGTGCCCGTGGCTCCAGCCTTAGGAGATCGATAGAAGGCATCAAAGATCTGCGAGGCATCTTCCGGATCAATCCCGCAACCGTCGTCCCTGACCGTCAGCGAAGGCGGATTGGAGCCAACCGTGAGCGATATACTCTTCGCCCCCTTGGCATACTTGAGCGCATTATCAATCAGGTTGCCCAGCAACTCCTCCAGCAGCAAGGCATCGCCGTCAATCCAGACATCCGTCTCGGGGGCATCCAGGTACAGATCAATGCCATGCTGACGCGTCTTGGGAACCCATTCCAGGCCGGCATTCTGAACCCATTCACACAGATTGATTCGCGTAAAGACGTCCTGGGGCCGGATACCGGGATCAGCTCGCGCAAGAACAAGCAGTTGCTGGCCCAGATGGATTAGTCGGTTACTGATGGTTTTGATGCGTTCTGCGCGCTCCCGCACATCATCCGGCAGGCTGCGCGCCAGCATGAGTTCGGATTCCAGACGCAGACCCGCCAGGGGCGTGCGAAACTGATGCGCTGCATGGCCGATGAACCGGCGTTGCGCGACCAGGGATTCATCCAGCTTGCGGAAAAGATCGTTCAGTCGATCCAGCAGGGGTAGCAGTTCAGTGGGGACGTTATGCAGTTCAATGGGCTGGAGGTCTTCTTCGGAGCGCTGGGCAATTTCCTGAGCAAGAAGATTCACCGAGCGAAGTCCGGATCGCACGCCATAAAACACTAGCCATGCAAAAAGCGCAATCAGTAAAACCTGGCCGATAATTATGACGAGGAAAATATCCTTGACGACCCAGTCTAGCGCATCCTGCATGATCAGCAAGGTGGCACTGAAGTCAAGAATAATGAGAACCAGCAGCGCAGGAATCAGCCGGATGATCAGATGGCGAAAGAGCGAGCCTTTCTGCAGAAAGGAGCTGCTACGCCGGGCACTGCCTTTTTTGGGTTCGGTCATGAAATGTGAGGAAAGTCGATCCTGCAAGGCACCATTCTAGACGATCACCTTGCAACGATCAATCTCTGTTCAGGCCGTCTCGCCTGCTGCCCCGTCAATTTCAAGAAGATAGCCAAAGCCGCGCACGGTCTGAATGGAAGTGCCGGTACCCTCAAGCCGCTTGCGCAGACGGTACACGTAGACTTCTACCGCATTTTCGCTGAAATCGGCGTCCCAGGCGGAGAGCGAATTGACGAT